>JAAERO010000468.1 GCA_024230315.1 Hyphomicrobium sp. | reverse complement strand
TTGAAGGCCCGTCTTGCCACGATCGAACAGACCTGCAGCGCGCCGGCAGTGGCCCGTCGATACCCAGTCTCCCTGACTGCGGATTTGGATGGCAACGGCGTCGAAGATGTCGACCGTTGTTCATTTGCCTCCGACGATCCGCCGGGCGATGACCAACCCTTTCGCGCGTGCCTCGGCGATGACCGACCGATGAACTGGGTGCTGTCAACGAGCCGCTGTGAGGAGAAATTCGTGCCGAGCCTAGCGCGGCACTACAGTCTTGCCCTGGAGCATGAGCAGGAGTCCTGGAGCCTCTACGAGGCCTACTGCCGGCGAGACCATCAAGATCATTTCGCGGTCGAGTGCGGGGACCTGCGGGGCGCCACGGCTCATTTTCGGGACACCTACGCCCGTCTCAAAGTGATGTGGGAGGGTTTTCGAGCCCACGCGTGTGTCGATCTGTCTCGTGGCGAGTACTGTGAGGTGACCTTCGATCCGGGTCTTGATGCCGAGCACCGCCGCTATGCGCAACTCTTGGCCGAGTTGCGCTGTCGCTTGATCGTGCGAAGGAAAGAAGTCACGCAGGGTCGCGGGGCCTAGGGTCAATGCCGGTCACTTAGCGTCGTTCCCCCGCTGCGGTCGCTTCCTCGCGTAGTTGCTCATCTTGATCTTCACCGCACGCGGGTACTCGCGGTCAGATCGGCGCTCTGGGAGGATCCAGATCGCCAGGTCTTTGCGAAGTCGTAGGTAGTGCTTCGGGATCGCACCTGGCGTCGTGAAGCCAAAGGCTCGCCACTCACCGACGAGCTGATGGAGGACCGCGGTGAAGCTGACGCGGACCGGGTTCACTTCGGCGTGCTGTGCCACGATGGTCATCTGGTAGCGCACGAGATTGTAGGCGAGCAAGATGCCCCAGATCTCCTGGGCGACGCGCTCGGGACTCGTGCTACGCAAGGTGTTCTCCCGCATCAACATGTCCGTCTTGATCTCATCGTAGGCGAGCTCGTGCTCCCAGCGCTCGTGGTAGAGCGCGATGAGTTCCTTTCGCGGAAACGCCTTCGTGTCGACGAGGGAAGTGAGCAGCCAGCTCGACTCCTTGCCCTTGAAGTTGTAGGCGATCGCGCGGCAGGTAAAAGACTCGGGCAGTTCGGGATTTTCTTTGCGCGCCTTGCTACCGACCTTGATCTCGACGAGGACGTCCTTGTTGCCGAGTTTCTTCACGACCTCCCACTTGATGTTGGAGCGCGCGCGCGTTAGCCAGTATCGGTTCTTGCCTCCAATGCCGATGGGGAGCAGGGTCTTCGGGTTGGCGAAGTTGCGATCGATGATTGTCAGTGAATCGTCGGGAATCATGCTCCAGAGCTCATTTGCGAGCGTCAGCTCGCCCGTGGCGTGCCCCGAGAACGTCCCAGCGAGTATCAAGTGGGAGCGCAGCGCCACGATGGTCACCGCACGTACAAGAGGGAAAGCCGTCTCGCCGCGCTCGCCCGCGCGCTGTGTGCCGAAGGCCTCGAAGTTCGCTTCACTGTCGGGCACGCGCACGCTCGTGCCATCGACACCAAACAGCGCGAGACCTCGCCAAGCGTCGGTGCGAGCTCGAGTCTCGGCCCACTCGGCCGCCGTCTTCTCGAAGAGCCACTTGAGCGGCTCCGGGCCGAGCCGATTGCGGGCTTTCGAGAGCGAAGATTTCGCCACCGTCGGTCGCGCATTGACGTCTTCGATCACGAGGTCGAGGTTGGATGCGATGCGAGCGATGGACTCATGCCGCGCGAGGGCCATGCCGATCAAGAGCCAGACGATAGACTCCGAGGGCAACCGGCGACGTCGCATCGTCGCCTTGCCCGTCGCCGCCAGCGCTTCCTCCACCCAGTCTGGGTTGAGACGCTCGAACAGAGCTGGAAAATCGCAAAGCTCGGCCAGCGCCTCGGCCGAGAAAAGGTCACGCTTGAAGAGCTGAGAGCCCGCCATGAGGCCCAGCGTGATCCACCACCGCCTTGCGGCCAAACCGGGCCAGAAACTTAAGGAATTCCGATCGCTTGGCGGCTAAGCGATCGGCATTGG
>JAAERO010000467.1 GCA_024230315.1 Hyphomicrobium sp. | reverse complement strand
CGGGACGCATCGGATTTTGCTTCACCCGTTGGGTGCACCATTATGACCCCGCATCTATTCGCCTAAGATGCTGATGATAATATCTGAATCGGTAAGTTGGGCCTCTCTCTAACCGACTTATCTGGGCAATGCGGGATAAGAACATTCAGGCAAGTTTTTAGTATTGCCGCCCCGCCACGAAGGTCGGAAATCTGAGGTGTGAAGGCAGATCATGAGGCAGCCATGAAGCTTACTGTCGTCGGGTCAGGCGACGCGTTCGGCTCCGGCGGGCGACTGCAAACCTGTTTCCATGTCGCTACGGCGGGCGAGGAGTTCCTCATCGATTGTGGCGCGACCAGCCTCATCGGTATGCAGCGCTTGGGACTGGATCCTCAGCGCGTCTCCTCAATATTTATCTCGCACCTTCATGGCGACCACTTTTCGGGACTGGTGTGGTGGATGATCCATTCGCATCACGTGACGCGACGAACGCACCCGCTCACAATTACGGGGCCGGCCGGCATCGAGGAGCGGTTTGTCACGGCAGCCGAAGCGCTTTTTCCCGGTTCAACCAAAGTTGAGCGCCGCTTCGAGTTGCGCTTCATCGAATACATGCAAGGAGAGGCAATCGATGTCGGTCCCATTCGCGTTACGCCTTACGAGGTCCGCCATCCATCAGGGGCGCCACCCTATGCTTTGCGCATTGAGACAGGCGGTAAGATCGTGAGCTTTTCCGGCGATACCGAGTGGGTGGATAGCCTCATCACAGCCGCTAATGGCGCCGACTTGTTTATCGCAGAGTGTTTCGGTTTCAACGAGCCGAGAGGCTATCATATGACGTGGCGCGAGATCGAACATCATCTCGATCAGCTTGGCGCCAAACGCGTAATGCTGACACACATGGGCACAGAGATGCTGGCAAAGTGTAGCGAGGTTCGCGATCCGCGTGTTCTCGTTGCCGAAGATGGCATGATTGTCGACGTCTAAGTGATGAGCTATGGCCTCAAGCCTCGACAGTCTTCTCGCCGAAATTCGCGCTTGCCGGGTCTGCGTTGAAGAGCCCGACCGCGAGCCGTTGCCGCACGCGCCGCGGCCGGTCCTTCGGGTAAGCAAGACCGCGCGGCTCGCGGTCGTAGGTCAGGCTCCGGGAACGCGGGTGCATGCTTCCGGAGTGCCATTCACCGATCCATCTGGTGAGCGGTTGCGCGCCTGGATGGGTGTCACAGACGATGAGTTCTATGATGTTGGCCGGGTGGCGATCATCCCCATGGGTTTCTGCTATCCCGGTCAGGATACGAAGGGTGGCGACCTGCCGCCGCGGCCTGAGTGCGCGCGGCGTTGGCGATCGCGGTTGTTCGATCAGTTGCCGCAAATTGAATTGATGCTGCTCATTGGCGGCTACGCGCAGCGATGGCATCTCGGGGCATCTGCCGGCTCAAGTGTAACGGAAACCGTGCGGACATGGCGTGAGATAAGCGATCGCCCTGCACCGTGTCGCGTTCTCCCGCTGCCGCATCCTTCTGGGCGCAACAACGGCTGGCTTAAGGCGCACCCTTGGTTTGAGGCGGATCTGTTGCCGTACCTGCGCCGTCAAGTGCAGCACATGCTTGGACCGGCGCATGGATCTCGTCACGCGCACTAGAAAAAATTACCCATACTGATCTTGACTGTGGGCCCGTGAGCAACGTTTACTCCTATTATTCGGTCATTTCGAAACAATATTCCAAATAGAGAACCACGATGCTCGATGAAATGGACATCAAGATCCTGAGTATTTTGCAGGAAGACTGCACGCGTCCCGTCGCCGAAATTGGCAAGGAGGTTGGCCTGTCCACGACACCATGCTGGCGGCGTATTCAGAAGCTGGAGGAGGCCGGCGTGATTCAGCGCCGCGCGGCGATCCTCGATCCGCTGAAGGTGAACGCCGGCGTTACGGTCATCGTTTCGATCAAGACCGATCAACACAGCCATGCTTGGCTGGAACGGTTTCACGGCGCGGTCACCGATTTTCCCGAAGTTGTCGAGTTTTATCGAATGTCGGGCGAGGTCGATTACATGCTGCGCGTGGTGGTGCCCGACATTGCCGCATACGATGCCTTTTATAAGAAGCTCATTGCGCGCATCGAGGTTGCGAAGGTCTCGTCCGCCTTCGCTATGGAGCAGATAAAATACACGACGGCCCTGCCGCTGGAGTTCGCACGTGCCGGCACCGGAGAGCGTCCGGACAAAGCCTAAGCAACCAGAAACGGTAGCGATAACGATAGACAAATGATGGCGGAGAGAGCGAGCGCTGTGAATGTAAGAATCATCCCCCCAACCCGCAATCGAAAGATGTGCGGGGTCTGCGAAAGGCCATAGGCGTGCATGAGCCGGCCCGCGATTAATATGAGGCCTACAACGTGAATGAGAGGGCGGGGTGCCGTCATGCTTTCGGCTATCGCCATCAGCAGCAGCGTGAAGGGGACATATTCAGCGAAGTTCGCGTGCACCCGCATGCGCCGCAAAAGCTCGCTATCCTCACCGTGACCAAGCTCAACACTCTTCAAGCGGCGCCAGTCAATAACGCGAAAGCTCAAGAAAACAAAGAAAAGCCCGAGCAGCGCGGCATAGAAGGCAGTGATGGCCATGCTTCCCTCCTTTTATTAGGGATGAACGCCTTGTCGGGGCCTGCCATCCTACTCGCCAATGATCTTGACGAGTACGCGCTTTCTGCGGCGCCCGTCGAATTCACCGTAGAAGATTTGTTCCCAGGGACCGAAGTCGAGCTTGCCGTGCGTAATGGCGACAACGACCTCCCGGCCCATGACCTGACGCTTCAGGTGCGCATCCGCATTGTCCTCACCCGTGCGATTATGGTGGTAGTGACTCACAGGCTCATGGGGGGCAAGGCTCTCCAGCCAAATGTCGTAGTCGTGATGCAGGCCGCGTTCATCGTCGTTTATGAAGACGGAAGCGGTGATGTGCATGGCATTGACCAGGACGAGTCCTTCTCCAACGCCGCTTTCGCGCAAGCAGGCTTCAACGTCGGGTGTGATATTTACGAAGGCCCGGCGCGTTTGGATCTCAAACCACAGCTCTTTGCGATAAGACTTCATCGCGACCTCGTGATGCCTCTTAGTCTGGACCTCGATCGTGGGTACTCAACCGCGCGATCAAGCTTGAGGTATCCCAACGGTTTCCACCCATGTTTTGCACGTCGGCGTAGAATTCATCAACGAGGGAGGTAACGGGAAGTGCTGCCCCGTTGCGGCGTGCCTCTTCCAGGCAAATCGCCAAATCTTTGCGCATTAAATCGACAGCAAAACCGAAGTCAAAGCGGCCTTTGTTCATGGTCCTCCATTGATTTTCGAGCTGCCAGGACTGGGCCGCGCCTTTGGAGATCGTGTCCATGACAAGTTCCAGGTCGAGACCGGATCGTTGCGCGAAGTTGATCGCTTCGGAGAGCCCCTGAAGCAGGCCAGCGATGGAAATTTGATTGACCATCTTGGTGAGCTGTCCAGAACCAGATGGCCCAATGAGGTTAGCTGCGCGCGCATAATGCAAGATCACCGGCTTGGCGCGCGCAAAAGGCGCCTCGTCTCCGCCGACCATGACGGTGAGAGTTCCGTTCTTGGCACCAGATTGGCCACCCGAGACCGGTGCATCGAGGAAGGCGAAGCCCTGATCGTGTGCGGTCTTATGGAGTTCGCGTGCCACTTCGGCAGCCGCTGTCGTATGATCGACAAACACGGCCCCCGCTGCTAGTGATTGAAAGGCGCCATCCTTACCGATCGTCACTTCGCGCACATCGTCGTCGTTACGAACGCAACACAATACGATCTCGGCGCCTTCTGCCGCTTCGGCAGGCGTCGCAGCCACACGCCTTGCGCCATATTCGCCAAGCCAGGCTTCGGCCTTTGCTCGACTTCGATTACAGACGACGACGTCGTGGCCGCCCGTCCTTAGGACGTGCCCGGCCATGGGGTAGCCCATGACACCAAGCCCAATCCACGCCACCTTCGCCATCCTCGTCTCCTAAAGTGCGTTTCTCCCAGCAATGGTTCTAAAGCAGGCAGGGAATGGGCAAAAGCGCAAGGGCTGTGCCTTTGAAAACTGTTTGGCGCGCTCAAACGGGTTGAGCGCGTGCCGATCGTCCCTCACGCAGCTCTCCAAAGCGCCTTGAGGGCACCTCGAAAAATAACCCATACTCCGATTTATGCGAGTCTGATGCCTGACAGATTGATTCGGGCGGGGCACGATGGCGCAAATTGGGTTTTTCGATTCCGACAGGCGGCTTGAGCTTCTGTCGAAGAAAGGTGATCG
>JAAERO010000466.1 GCA_024230315.1 Hyphomicrobium sp. | reverse complement strand
CGGGACGCATCGGATTTTGCTTCACCCGTTGGGTGCACCATTATGACCCCGCATCTATTCGCCTAAGATGCTGATGATAATATCTGAATCGGTAAGTTGGGCCTCTCTCTAACCGACTTATCTGGGCAATGCGGGATAAGATAGGTGCGCTTTCCAAATATCGATGTAACGCCCTCGTGTGCGTCCTTGAAACGATGCGACGCGAACGGCTTGTCGGCCAGCTAACGCGGACGCGGGCTCAGAATGTTGAAACGTACAACAGTCGGTCCGGTTAGGTGGACTTGCAAACGTCGATCCACGACAGGCACGTGTAGACGCTGCCGTCCTTCTTGCACTTGTAGCGCTCGTTCTTGAAGGTATCGACCTGGAACGGCCAGTTGCCGCTAAGCTGCGCGACGATCTCCCAGGCCTGGAATCGGGCCATTCCCTCAGTCCAAGCCCATCCCTTGCCACGCTTGGTCTTGCACACTGTTTTGGCTTCGGCCTGGCTTGTAAAGCTCGTCACCGGCGACAGCATGAGGCCGACCGCGCCAAGGCCCAACATGAGGGCGGCGAGTTTGGTTTTCATGGTCGTCCTCGTTGCATAAGCGAATTTGAGCACTTTTTGGGGTATGCCCGGATGCGGGAGGCGACTAGAGCCTGATCGTTTCACTTGGAAACCCTAATGCGTCCAAGTGAAACGTGAATCAGTCTCTACACTTTTGATTCAGAGCAAGATTCACGTTCTTGGCGGACACCTCCTGGGCTTGGCGAACGATTCCATCAAGAACGATCTTGCTCTAGGTCACGGGCGCCACAGTGGAAAGTCGTTTTTCCAGACGAGCGATGGCTTGTGGCTTCAGGTGCCTGAAACCACATCTTTTGCTAGGTATGAGGGGAAAAGGGGTTTCCTGATGTGGCAGAAAGCGCTGACCGGTCTGGTTATGCTGGCAATTCTCCTCGTCGCCGCGGCCTATATCATTCTGGTGCGCGGCGAGGCGGAACGACCGGCGCCTGAGGGTATTGCCGCGCCGGTGCTTAAGCCGATCTCGGTTCCGTTCACGCACCGATGGGCGAAGGGGAGCACTCATCCATTATTGGGCGCCGCTGCCATCGATATCGACGACGACGGACGTGACGAGGTGTTTCTCGGGGGCTCGGATGGGCAGCCGGATGTTCTGCTTTCTTGGAAAGACGGCAAGCTTGAAGATGTGGCTGGCGTTGTGGGCTTAGGCGACTATCAGGCAACCTATGGTGCGCTGTCGCTCGATATGGACGCAGATAGGGACGTCGATCTATTGACGGCTGGACACGCGGGGATCGTGCTTTGGCGTAACGGCGGCGGCCGATTTGCGCGCGAAGTTCTTGACGTTGCCATCCCTGTAGACTCGTTGCCGATGGCGCTGACTGCCGCCGACTATGATCGCGACGGGGATCCTGACCTCTACGTCAGCATGTTTGTCGCCCCGCAATCATTTCGATCGCCGGTGTTCAACGACCCAAGCCACGCCAAGCGCAATCTGCTTCTGCGTAACGATGGGGACCTCAAGTTTACGGATGTGACGGACATCGAGACAGCCGGGCTGCAGAATACGTTCACGGCATCGTTCGCCGACCTCAATCAAGATGGCTTGCCTGACCTCGTGTTGGCACAGAACACGGGCAGGTCCGAAATCATACGCAACCTTGGTGGCGGCAAGTTTGCACGCACGGACTTCGATTGCGGCTATGGATTTTGGATGGGGCTCGCGTTCGGCGACATCGATGCCGATGGCGATCTCGACATCTTCCTAAGCAACATCGGCAACTCGATCCCAGAGGCGTTGGTCACGGGCGACCGGCGCGATGATCAGCGAGCGAACAACGAGTGGCTGGTATTGCGCAACGATGGAGATTTCCGTTTCACCGACATCACCGAGACAGTGGGGGCGTCAGGGTTCGGCTTCGCGTGGGGTGGTGTCTTCGAGGACGTGAACCACGACGGCACGCTCGATCTTCTCGTGGCGCAAAACTACGTCAAGTGGCCGGTGCACAATTTCTTCAAGCTGCAGGGCAAGTTGCTGTTGGGCGCCGGCGATCGGGAACCGAAATTCTACACGTCGGATGCGGCCAAGAATGCAAGCACCGGACACGTACCGTTGATCGCCGACCTCGACGGGGACGGGCAGAACGATATTGTCTGGGCTAATATGGATGCGCCTGCCCGCGCATATCTGAACAAGACCGGCGGGCGGTTCGTGTCCGTACGACTTCCCGATACGCGGCAAAGCATCGGCGCACGCATCAAGTTGGATGGGGTAAAGGCGCCGGTTCTGACGAACATTTCCGGCGAGGGGCTGTCATCGGACCGCACCACGCAGTTTGTGATCGGCTTGCCGAAGGACGCCCCCGCGCCGACGGCCCTCGTTGTCGAGTGGGCGGACGGGACGGAGACTCGCGTCGAGCAACCGATGTTGAACGAAACGATTGTGGTGGAGAGGCGGTGAGCGGCGCGGCGCTGCCAAAGGGTCTGCGTCTCGCGATAAGCGGTCGGCATCCCAAGGCCACCGGCGGCAAAAGCAAAGGGGCCGCCCTATGGGCGGCCCCCGTGAGATAGCGGCGGCGATTCTCAGCGATTGCCGCGCTGTGTCGCTTAAGCTTTGGTCAGGCCCACCAGAGGCAAATCCTGTCCGAGCCCGAGCGACCAAGATGTCGCCGCCCTCAAGATCCCACTCGACATCGGATCACCTCTTTTCGATTGTTGAAGATGCGTTGAGCCTGGCATGATTTGCGCGAACGGCAAAGTTACAGTTTTGATAGGGGCACACTAGAAGCGGCGAGCGCGCCTAAAGATCGCCCGTGAGGAATTGCGCACGCCCCAGCCCGAACGACCAATCGTCGTCCGTGTTCTCAATGATGGACACCATGACGTCGGAGGGCGCAATTCCGCAGCACCGCTCCAGCTCCTCCGTTAACAAGCGGTAGAAAGCTTGCTTAGCGTCACGCCCGCGCGGGCGGCTCGTCACCTGCAGGAAAACGACCTTGTCTGTGCGCGGGATGTTAAGTCCGGTGTCCTCGATGATCATGCGCGATGGCTTGTGCTCGTGCACGATTTGGTAGCGGTCGCGTTCAGGCACTTTGAAGGCGGCAAGCATCGCGCGGTTGGCAGCGTCGAGAAGGGCCTTAAGCTCAGCGTCTGAGCGGCCTTCGATCAAATCAAAACGGAGCAGCGGCATGGAGCACTTGTGAGAAGAGGAGAGCGGTCAGGGCGACTACAAGCTGTGTATGCTTTGCCGCAGTCTCAAGCAACAAGGCATCTGTTCTCGGCGTCATGGCCGACGATTCGAACAGCGACGGTGGTTTTCTCTGTGCGGCGGTGTGGCACCAGCGGCGCCGGGCCCCGTTTTTTATGGGTTCGGGTCAACCGAGTGACTTATGGGCACCTCGAACAATGGCGCTTTTGGCTTTGTGGGTGCCGGCGGCGCGGCGTCAGGCGCGGTTGCGATGCTGGTCTGCCGCCTTCGCGGCGGCCTTTGCGTTGCCCTCAGGCCGTCTTGCAACGCCTTGGACGCAATT
>JAAERO010000465.1 GCA_024230315.1 Hyphomicrobium sp. | reverse complement strand
TAACACCAAACGGCCAGACTTGACGCTCGCCAGCCACAGTGGCGGCAAGTGAGGGTCTGATTACCGCAGTTCCTGCTTCGAGGAACGGAAATTGGCGCACTCCATCATCGATGCAGTGTCATCCGGGGAATGTCGGTTAAGTGGTTGCCCATGTAGTAGATGGGCTGGCGATACCACAGCGCATGCGGCTTCAGTTTTGGGAAGGTCGTGCCGGTCACCTTTTCGTAAGTCCGTACGATTGGTGCGGCGCGCGACATGAAGCGGTTTACGAATCCGCGAGCGGCATTGATTGCGTGCGCTTCGAAAAGCATGAAGTCGCGGTAGGAGCGTGGCGCAAACGGGATCACAACGTCCGCCTCGTGGGTCGCCTCAGGATCGAGGTCGCGCGCGGCCACGGCCATGGCTTCGCGCACATCGGCTGGTGCGCCGAGAAGCGCCACAATATCGGTCCCCCATCGCACTGCAGCGTCACCTGAGGGCGGGGGATTGGCGGCGATCGCTTTGCCGGCAGCTACCCATCCCTGGGGCGCCAGGAGTTCCAAATGCAGGTCGGAGCCTGTTCGAACGCGCCGTAGTTTCATTGAAAAGGTCTCGCTTGCTACTTCTCATTGCGCAGCTACAAGTCGTGGCAGCTCCCTCAATTTGTTGCAAGATTGGCAATGCGCAGCAGTCGTCAGTGCACGCAATAACCGAGCGCGCGCCTATCGCGACTTGCTTTAGCCCGCATTGCCCAGATAAGTCGGTTAGAGAGAGGCCCAACTTACCGATTCAGATATTATCATCAGCATCTTAGGCGAATAGATGCGGGGTCATAATGGTGCACCCAACGGGTGAAGCAAAATCCGATGCGTCCCG
>JAAERO010000464.1 GCA_024230315.1 Hyphomicrobium sp. | reverse complement strand
CGGGACGCATCGGATTTTGCTTCACCCGTTGGGTGCACCATTATGACCCCGCATCTATTCGCCTAAGATGCTGATGATAATATCTGAATCGGTAAGTTGGGCCTCTCTCTAACCGACTTATCTGGGCAATGCGGGCTTAAATCAGCCCTCGACAGCTCCTGCGGTCGCCGCTGGATCGTCTTGGAACCCAGGTGCAGCAAGCTGCTGCGCGAAATCGCGTATGTCGGCAGGCCAGTCGGCGATCAACGCGTCAAAGCTCTCCCGCTCGCCGCGAAACAGTGCTCGACTTGCTTCCTCAAAACCCGGCCGGTCGCCGCCCATAAACGATAGGAACCGGTAAGCTGCTTGTTGCGATTGGGGGATGCGATCCTTGTCAGCGTTGGCGAGCCGCGCCTGCTCCACCAACTTGCGCAGCGCCACCGAGGCGCCACCTGGTTGATTACGCAACCACTCCCAGTGCCGCGGGAGCAGCGTCACCTCGCGACCAACGACGCCGAGTTTAGGACGGCCCAGTGCGCGCGGTTTTGTCTGATCTGTTTGGTTTTGGCATTCGCCTTGGGCCTGCTGAGACTGACGTTCTCTGGCGCGTGTCAGTACGTCAGCATCCGTCCCACTGAGATCGATATCGATCAGACCGCCGGTCGCGTTTTCCCAGATGAAAATGCGCTTGGACTCGCCTCGTTCCCATATCGCCTTCGCCTTCAAGGCCACGTTGCGCAACGCCCCGCACGCGATGCGGTCTTCACCGCAAAATGCAGAGCACACGATGTCTCTTTGCTGATCCACGGAGGCCTCCCTCTAATTCGTTAGAGCCGCTTTCTATCCGGGTAAAAATACGATGTCAATTCTACCCTGGTATAATTCGGCCTGAGCAGATCTATTCCCGCTGGGAAGGCCTTGAATGGCTCTACGCCGACCACTAGAGCCTGATCGTTTCACTTGGACGCACCTAGCTTTTCCAAGTGAAACGTGAATCAGTCTCTACACATTTAATTGAGAGCAAGATTCACGTTCTTGGCGGACGCCTCCCTGGCTTGGCGAGCGATTCCATCAAGAACGATCTTGCTCTAGGAAATGCGCATGTATTCAGTGAAGGAGATCTTCCGCACGCTACAGGGCGAGGGCGCACAGACGGGCCGCTCGGCTGTTTTCTGTCGCTTTGCCGGCTGCAACTTGTGGTCCGGCCGCGAAGCCGACCGGGCCGACGCTGATTGCCAATTCTGCGACACGGATTTTGTCGGTACCGACGGCCCCGGCGGCAGGCTCTTTGAGAACGCAGCCGCGCTCGCCGATGCGTGTGCGGAAACTGGGGGCAAAACACGTTTCGTCGTCCTCACCGGCGGCGAGCCCATGCTGCAGGTCGATCGTGCGCTCATCGATGCCCTGCACGCCCACGGTTTCATCATCGCAATCGAGACGAACGGCACCCTCCCCGTGCCGGCCTCCATCGATTGGATCTGCGTCAGCCCCAAGGCTGGAACCCAGATCGCTCAACGCACCGGGCACGAACTGAAACTCGTCTTCCCGCAGGCCGATCTTGAGCCTGTGGCCCTTGAGTCGTTGGACTTCAAGCACCGCTTCCTGCAGCCTATGGACGGCGCAGGCCAGGCGCGCAATACCGCACTTGCCATCGCCTACTGCGAGGCACATCCCATCTGGCGGCTGTCGCTCCAGACTC
This sequence comes from Hyphomicrobium sp., assembly GCA_024230315.1. Taxonomy (GTDB): domain Bacteria; phylum Pseudomonadota; class Alphaproteobacteria; order Rhizobiales; family Hyphomicrobiaceae; genus Hyphomicrobium_A. Next base: position 1,904 of record JAAERO010000464.1, on the reverse strand, counting down.
ACAAGCTTATCGGCATTCGGTGAGCACGGTCCCGGGTTCCCCGTGACGTGAACACATCTGGAACGCAGGAAAAAAATGCCTTAGAGCCTGATCGTTTCATTTAGACGGACTTGGCTTTTCCAAGTGAAACGTGAATCAGTCTCTACACTTTTGATTTAGGGTCTAGACCCTAGAGCAAGATTCACGTTCTTGGCGGACATCTCCCTGGCGTAGAGAGCGATTCCATCAAGAACGATCTTGCTCTATAGAGCGCCCATGCGAATATACAAAGAGTTCCGTTTCGAAGCGGCCCACTATCTGCCAAGTGCAAAGCCCGGCACGCCGAACGCCCGCCTGCACGGCCATTCCTTCCGCGCACGCGTGACGCTCGACGGTATGCCTGACCCCGAGACAGGCTATGTGTTCCATTTCGACGATCTCTCTAACGCCGTGGCCGATGCGCAAGAGGCGCTCGATCATCGTCTCCTGAACGAGGTCGATGGCTTGGACTCTCCAACGCTGGAGCACATCGCCATGTGGCTTTGGAACCGGTTGCAAAACCGCGTAGCAGGGCTTGCGGAAATCGAGATCGCGCGCGACAGCTGCAATGAGGGCTGCGTCTATTCCGGTCCGCCTCCAACGTCGATTGCCGCGGAGTAACGGCGCCATGGGCCATAAAGAAAAACCGGTGACGACTCTCGGGCGCGCGACCAAGCTGCCGGCAAGCCCTGACGAGGCAGTGCTGGAGCGTGTTCCAAACCCGCACCCTAATGCCAACTACGTCGCTCGTTTCACCGCGCCAGAATTCACCTGTCTATGCCCGGTGACCGGACAGCCCGATTTCGCGCACCTTGTCATCGACTACGTGCCGAAGGACTGGCTTGTCGAAAGCAAGTCGCTGAAACTCTTTCTCACTGCATTCCGCAACCATGGCGCCTTCCATGAGGACACCACGATTGCGATCGGCAAGCGGATCGTAGAACTGCTAGAGCCGCAATTCTTGCGCATCGGCGGCTATTGGTTTCCGCGCGGCGGCATGCCGATCGACGTGTTCTGGCAAACGGGAACACTACCGCAAGGAGTCTGGCTCCCCGATCAGGGCGTTGCGCCTTACCGTGGCCGCGGCTGAGTAGGCCTTCGCTGTCGCATCCAGCGTGTGTCAGGCGGCTAGCGCGTCAAACCAGATCAGCCGCCGCTAGCCGCGGCCATCCCACTGCGTGCTTCCTTCGCCATCACAAATAACGTGGCGAGCATCGGTATGAGCTTGTCTTCCTCACCCGAGGGCTGACTGTTGGTCGCGGCGGCCACGAGAACGTGGTCGTCCGGAGAGAACAGAAACGCCGTGCGATAGCCGAGCGTCTCCCCTTCATAGAACCACAAGGCTCCTACCTCGGGTTTAAGCACGCGCACCAAGCCGAGACTGACCCGCGCGGGTCCTCGGACGTCACCTTCTCAATCGGCTTTCCGGTCTTCGTGGAGACGAATGAGAGGAATTCCCTAAGCTGCTCGGGCGGCAAGATCTTGCCGCTGAATACAGCTCGGATCCAACGCGCTAAGTCCCGTGGCGTCGAGACTATGCCGCCCGCCGCACCACCCCAGCTCACGTCAGCGGCGCGCACGTCGCGGCCGATCATCGGCGCCAGCGTGCTCTCCTTACAGTTAGGCTCGTAAAGCCCGCAGTCCGGGTTGTTGAAATAGCCGCTGGCCATGCGCGCGATGATGTCGGGCGGATAGGCGATGGGTTGATAGAAGGTGTCGCGCAACTTAGCGGGCGCAAAGAGCTTTTCTGTCAACGGCGGAGTAAAAACCGGCCACCGTGGCGGAGTAACATTAGGCCAGCTGATGTAGGGGCGGTTGAAGCAGGAAGGCCCCTTTAGCTAAAGGGGCCTTCTTGTTTTCGGCGGTTGGTGTGGTGCTGTCAGGTT
>JAAERO010000463.1 GCA_024230315.1 Hyphomicrobium sp. | reverse complement strand
TAGCAGAGTTCAACAGTGACCGGAGAACGAACCATGCTTGCAAGAGTGTTTGTAATTCTTGGCCTCACGCTCGTAGGCGGTGCCCTCTTGCTGAGCAATGCCACCTTAGCTGCGGTCAAGGAAACGGTGGTCGATGCCGCCCTTATGAAGAAGATCAATCCCGACAAAGATGGCACGCTCGACATGGACGAGTACATGGCTCTTATTGAGAAGCTGTTTAAGGAGGCCAACCCGGATGGTGACGGCACGCTCGACGAGGCAGAGCTCAAGTGGCCGGCGGGTCAAAAGCTGCTCGCTCTGATTTCATAATTCGTTTGCAGAACTTCGAACTTCGATATTGAGGCGGGGCCGAGGGTCGGGACGACTTAGTGAGGGACTTGTGGCTCGCGTAGAGAAGATTAAGAAATCTAGCGGCGAACTCGGAAATAGGCGGCGAGGCCGAAGGGGACGAGACCAGCCACGAACGCGAACAAATCCTATCCCGTGTCTCCGCATTGCACTGGTGGTCAGAGGGACAGCGATGTCCAGCGCAGTTTTTATCATAAATTTGGACCGATCACCGGACCGCCTGGCGTTCATGCAAGCTCAGGCCGAGCGGCTTAACTTCAACTTCGAGCGTGTCCGTGGGGTTAACGGGACACGTGGATTGCCGAAGTGGCTTGCACCGCAGTTCGTTTCTGAGACGGGCGAAATCCTGTCGAAGATGTCGAGCGGCGAGGTTGGGTGCTACGCCAGCCATCTAATAGCTCTCTCAAGAATGGTTGATCGAAAGATTGGCCCCGTCATCGTCCTGGAAGATGACGTAACGCTGGACACTGATTTCTTTACGACCGCGGAAGCCGCAATCTTAGCCGCACCCGAAGGATGGGACTTGATCCACCTGTCGACCCGCTTTAAGAACCCATGCTTTACGGTCGCAGAGCTTAATGGTGACCGGCGTCTGGTCCGCCACTCACGGTTGCCGGCTGGCTCCGCCGCATACGCCATAAGTATCAGCGGCGCGTCCAAGCTACTCGCATCCAAAGTTCGTAAGCATCCCTTCGATATGGAATTCCGGTACGCCTGGATCGCGGACCTCGATATTTTTGGGGTGCATCCGGCGCCGGCCGTCGACGGGGCCTTCTTAGTGTCGACAATTGAGGCGCCCTGGCGGACGAAATTGAAAAGCAATAGGCGATACTGGGAGAGAAGGCTCCCCAAGCCTCGGTGGGCGCCCAATCCATTGTCTCAACTTTGGGGCTTGCTGCTCGTTAAGCCCGCATTGCCCAGATAAGTCGGTTAGAGAGAGGCCCAACTTACCGATTCAGATATTATCATCAGCATCTTAGGCGAATAGATGCGGGGTCATAATGGTGCACCCAACGGGTGAAGCAAAATCCGATGCGTCCCG
>JAAERO010000462.1 GCA_024230315.1 Hyphomicrobium sp. | reverse complement strand
CGGGACGCATCGGATTTTGCTTCACCCGTTGGGTGCACCATTATGACCCCGCATCTATTCGCCTAAGATGCTGATGATAATATCTGAATCGGTAAGTTGGGCCTCTCTCTAACCGACTTATCTGGGCAATGCGGGCTTAGTGGTGCTGGACCAGCCAAACAGCGGGTATGGGGGCAATCTCCACGAAGAGGATAAGGGGAGGATAATTTCCTCTCGTGATGGGGTATAGTCGGCAAACGGCTGCGTCCGTCTCAACGGGTCGGCCGGGTGACGTATTGCGTGCACAAGGCAACGAAACCATGAGCCGGGCCTTTGTCAAAGGTGGCGAGCATGAGTTCGAAGAGCTGCCCGACAGGCTGATCTCCGAGCACCCCAACCTTGTGACGATCGAAGGCCTGGCGCAGATAGAGGCAGAGGTTACGCGGCTCAACGTAGAATTTGCCGCGGCGCAAACGGCTCAGGATCGCGCGGCACTCGCCACGGCGGCCCGCGACCTACGTTACTGGAAGGCGCGGCAGTTGAGCGCCGAGGTGGTCACGCCGCCCGATGATGGCGCGCACGTGCATTTCGGCTCCACCGTGACCATCAGACGTGAGGACGGGCGGCGCCAGGCGTTTCGCATTGTCGGCGAGGACGAGGCTGAACCGTCCAAGGGCACGATCCCCTATGTGGCGCCCATGGCTCGGGCGCTGGTGGGGAAGGGTGAGGGAGAGGTCGTGCGTGTCGGCAATAGCCAGGTTGAGGTGTTGGAGGTCAGGTGAGGATATTGCGCCGCGACCAGCCTTCTCACTCTGCCGCCTGCTGTTTATCTGTGTAGCCGTCGAGCTTTCCGTCAATCACGTAGCGCAGCATGGCAACCACCTGCTCGGGCGTCTCAGCTACGGCAAGCGCGGCGGCGTCGACTTCCTTCAGGGCGTGCGCATTCTCAGGTGAGTGGATCACGATGAGCGGCGTGCCTATGGCTGCGGCGTAGCCGGCATCGAAGGCCGCGTTCCATTGCTTGTACTTGTCGCCGAAGCGCACAATGACAACGTCGGCTGCTTCTAGTGCCGTACGCGTGCGGATGGCGTTCAGCTTGGCGCCCTTGTGGTCGTGCCAGAACGTGTTGGGCTCGGGACCTAGGATGGCAACGCCGCAATCGTCGGAGGCAGGGTGATCGGTCACCGGCGCGGCGAAGGTGACGTCGAGGCCAGCGGTGCGCGCGCCGTCTTCGATCTGGTCGCGCCAATCGGTGTGGATCTCGCCGGAAAGATAAATGTTCCAGGTCATGTGCCCCGTCCTCCCAAATGGTTGGGAAGCGACCTAACACGACGCGGACGTAGCGCCAAACAGGCTTAAGTCCCCGCAGGCACAATGCGCGGTGTTCCGCTAGCTGCGAAAAGCGCTAGTTGTCGAGGAAGCTTCTTAGCTTTCTGGAGCGGCTTGGATGCTTGAGCTTGCGCAGGGCCTTAGCCTCGATTTGACGGATACGTTCGCGCGTGACGGAGAACTGTTGGCCGACTTCTTCCAAAGTGTGGTCGGTATTCATGCCGATGCCAAAGCGCATGCGTAGCACGCGCTCTTCACGCGGGGTGAGGGAGGCCAGCACGCGTGTCGTCGTCTCGCGCAGGTTCGACTGGATGGCGGCATCGATGGGGAGCACCGCATTGCGGTCCTCGATGAAGTCACCGAGATGGCTATCTTCCTCATCGCCGATGGGCGTCTCCAGAGAAATGGGCTCCTTGGCGATCTTCAAGACCTTGCGCACCTTCTCCAGCGGCATGGCGAGTTTTTCGGCAAGTTCTTCAGGTGTCGGCTCGCGGCCGATCTCGTGCAGCATTTGACGCGACGTGCGCACGATCTTGTTGATCGTCTCGATCATGTGCACGGGGATACGAATAGTTCGTGCCTGATCGGCGATGGAGCGCGTGATCGCCTGGCGAATCCACCAGGTGGCATAGGTGGAGAACTTGTAGCCGCGGCGGTACTCGAATTTGTCGACCGCTTTCATCAGGCCAATGTTGCCTTCCTGGATGAGGTCGAGGAACTGCAGGCCGCGGTTGGTGTATTTCTTGGCGATGGAGATGACGAGGCGGAGGTTGGCTTCGACCATCTCTTTCTTGGCTTGGCGCGCTTCGCGCTCGCCCTTCTGAACGGCCTTAACGATGCGGCGGAACTCTAAGATCTCCAGGCCCGTCTCAGACGCGAGACTGTGGATCTCGGTGCGCAGCTCGTCTATCCGCTTTCTTTCTTGCTTGATGAACTGGGCCCACTTCTTGCCCAGATCAGACACGCGCTCCAGCCAAGTTTGGTCGAGCTCGTTACCGAAATACTCGTCGATAAAGGCTTGGCGCGGAACGCCGTAGCTGTCGGCGAGGCGCATGAGCTGGCCTTCCAGCCCGACAAGGTTCCTGTTGATGCCATAGAGCTGACCAACCAGGCTCTCGATGCGGTTGTTGTTCAGCGACAGGCTTTTGACATCAGCGACGATCTCGTTGCGGTGTTTGTCGTAGGTCTTCTGTTGCTGTCGTGAGCCTGTTTCACCTGCCACTTGCTGCTCAAGCTTCTTGTCCTGCTGGCGGCGTAGCCTTTTGTAAGTGCCGGCGATGCGATCGAAGGTCTCCAGCACCTTGGGTTTGAGTTCGGCCTCCATGGCGGCAAGCGAAATCGCGTTCTCATATTCGTCGTCGTCGTCGTCGTCGTCCAACTCGCCTTCGGTTCGTTGTTCGCCTTCACTACCATGAGCCTGGCCTTCACACTGAGCTGCACCCTGAGCTTCACCATTGGCGGCAGCCTCAGTCCGCTTGGCGACCTCCGCAGAGACGTGGAGGGGAGGAGTAACCGGGGGCGGGATCTTGGCCTCCGGGTCGTAGGTGGCCTCAAGATCAATGATGTCGCGCAACAGGATCTTGGCGTCGTTGAGTTCGTCGCGCCAAATGATAATGGCCTGGAAGGTGAGGGGGCTTTCACACAAGCCCGCGATCATGGCTTCGCGGCCGGCCTCAATGCGTTTTGCAATGGCGATCTCGCCCTCGCGCGAGAGCAGCTCAACGGAGCCCATCTCGCGCAGATACATGCGCACGGGATCATCGGTCCGCTCGGCAGGCTCAGACCGCGTGGTGGTGGCGGCGGCGGGCGTCGCCTGGGTTGTGAGCGCGCGACCCCCTTCCGCATCGGTTTGCTCCTCAGAATCCTGACCTTCGTCGCCTTCTTCGTTCTCCACAACGTTGATGCCCATGTCGGAGAGCATCGCCATGGTGTCCTCGATCTGCTCCGACGACACCTCTTCAGAGGGCAGCACGGAGTTCAGCTCGTCATAGGTGACGTAGCCGCGGGCTTTCGCAGTCTTGAGGAAGCGTTTGACGGCCTGGTCGGTTAGATCGAGGAGAGGGCTGTCGCGTTCTTGCGTCTCGGTAGCAGCACTGCCTTGGTCCTCGGCCTTGGCTGCTTGCTTCTTCGATCCCGACTGTGCAGTTTTCTGTGCAGTTTTGGATTTGACGGCCATGGTTTTCATGTCTCGTGCCGATTATGCTGTTGTCATGGGGTAGCGCGGCGAGTTGTCGCAAAGAGACAGGCGTCCGCATTGCGCGGTGCATACAGGCCCTCGAATTCCGTCGTGACAGCGTCCCAATCCGCTCGACCCCCAATTAACATTTCCGCGCGGGCTCACGCGGGTGGTTGCACTCGGGCGCATTAAAATCAGCACCCAATGTCAATCGCGTGGCTCCACTGCGCTTGAATGACCGGGTGGCTCGCTTGCCTGGGCGAGCTGCCCCTTGATCTCGCAGATGCGCGCCAGCGCGTCCTCGGAGCCGTCCCTGTGCCAAGCCTGGACGGCAGCTTCGAGCGACTCCTGCAAGCCGTGCCACTCATGCAGCGCGAGGGTGTGGCGCCAGCCATTTTCCACCTCAGCCTGCGGGGCATTGGGCTCTGCGAAACGATCGCTTCTATGCGTAACCGAGCGTTCGACGAGATCTACAACCTTATCGAGGCCCGATCTGCTCAATTGGGTACGTAAGGCTTCGCTGTCAAGGGAATTATCAAGGGCGTGGAGCGTCAGAATGGCGTCACGCAGGCGGCTAACCACCCTGGAGACCAATGCTAGGCCGGCAATTTGCTCAGCATGGTCCTCAATCAACCAGGGATGGTTGAGGACAGTCTTAACGAGGAGGGCCTCGCGCGCTGGGGATAATTCGGAGCGTTGGGCGAGCTCGGGGCTGGGGGCAAGGTGCTTCTGGAGCGACGTCTGCTTGCCGGCGCCGAGGCGGGCGCGTTCGCGCAAGCGCCAATCAGGCGTGACATTGTTACGCCGTGTACCGCCGCCGGTGTTCTTGCGGCGCGAGCCTTCGCCGCGCGCGATCTCACGCGCGATGGTGCGGTTGAGTGTCCACAACGTATCGCGCAGCTCGCGTTCATAGTGGGTGCGTACGGTCGTATCGCCGATAATAGCCACCAAGGCGCGCAGCCTCGTTTCGAAAGCGGCACGCTGTTCGGGCGTGGATAGCGCATGCCCCTGCTCTTCGCGTTCCCACAATACGTCGAACAACGCGTGTGTTTTTTCTAGCTCTGAGGCAAACGCATTGGCCCCCTTCTGGCGAATGAGATCGTCGGGGTCGAGACCATCGGGCAGGAACACGAAACGCACGCTGAAGCCAGGCTTCAACAGGGGGAGGATGGTTTCGACGGTCCGGAACGCGGCCTTGCGCCCGGCGCCATCACCGTCGAAACACAGGATCGGTTCTGGCGTCATGCGCCACAGAAGCTTCAACTGATCCTCGGTGAGCGCTGTGCCCAACGGGGCCACTGCTTCGGCAAAACCAGCTTCGCTAAGTGCAATGACGTCCATGTAGCCTTCGACAGCGACAATGCGGCCACGTTCGTGTGCCGGTGTGCGCGCGCTATAGGCGTTGAAGAGAAGGCGGCCTTTGTGGAACAGCGGTGTGTCGGGAGAGTTGAGGTACTTTGCCGGCTGGCCTGGATCGAGCGCGCGCCCTCCGAATGCGATGACGCGGTTCTTAAGATCGGTGATGGGGAAGATGACGCGGTTGCGGAAGCGATCATAGGCGACGGGAATATCGTCACCGGCAATCAGCATTCCCGATGCAATCATGTCGGCGGCACTGAACCCAGCTTCGGTGAGATGCTGGCGCAGGGCGGAACGGTCGTGGGGCGCATAGCCGATCCGGAATGCAGAGATCGTCTCGCGGCGAAGGCCGCGTTTTTCCAGATAGCGGCGCGCTTCGCCACCTGCTCCTGTGGCAAGCTTTGCCTCAAAGAACTTGGCCGCCGTTTCGAGCAGCCGATAGAGCCGGTCGCGCTCGTTCTCGCGCGCTTCGTCGCGCGGCGACATTTGCGGTATCGCCAGCCCAGCCTCTTCCGCTAAGCGCTCCACCGCTTCGGGGAAGGAGAGGCCGTCGGTTTTCATAACAAAGGTGAAGATGTCGCCGTGCTCGCCAGAGGCGAAGCAATGATAGAAGCCCTTTTGGTCGTTGACGAAAAAGGACGGGGTCTTCTCCACCTTGAAGGGAGATAAACCAGCGAACTCGCGGCCCTTTTTCTTGAGGGCGACCTTGCGGCCTGCGACCTGGCTGACAGACAGCCGGGCGCGGATATCATCCAGAAAATGAGGCGGAAAGCGCATGGGCTCGCTCAGGATCGAATCAGAACAAACCGTGTTCTGCCCTGATTCGTTTGCCAGGAGGCGCAACTTGAGCGTCCTTATCCCTGCTTTAAACAGGTGCGGGAGCGACAAAGACGCCTGTAATTTGGACACTTGATGTCCGTCAGCCAGAGATCGCCCATGAGGGTGTGCATATTCAGCCTGGCACCTAACGCTCCTAAAATGGGGCGCTATGGTCCCGCCCCAGCCCATATCGAGCTGACACAATGTCCGAGCTTGCGCTCAATCCCTCGCTGCTCATTTACCTGATCCGGCACGGCGAGACCCAGTACAACCGCCAGAACCGGTTCAACGGCCGCACGGATTCACCACTCACGGAGATTGGAGTGTCCGAGGCTCATCGTCAGGGGCGGGTGCTGAGCGACGTTATCGAGGCTGGCAAGGCCTTGCGCATCGTCTCCAGCCCGTTGGGACGCGCTGTGCATACGGCCGAGATCATTCGCGACCAGATTCCCTTGACGGGTTACGAGATTGAGACAGATGAACGCCTAACGGAAATCTCATTCGGCGCGTGGGAAGGGCTAACGATCAACGAGATCAAGCACCGCTTTCCCGGCGAATGGGAGAAGCGCCATCAAAATATGTGGACCTACGTTGTGCCGGGCGGCGAGAGCTATGAACCGACATTCCCCGGATGACACTGCATCGATGATGGAGTGCGCCAATTTCCGTTCCTCGAAGCAGGAACTGCGGTAATCAGACCCTCACTTGCCGCCACTGTGGCTGGCGAGCGTCAAGTCTGGCCGTTTGGTGTTAGCT
>JAAERO010000461.1 GCA_024230315.1 Hyphomicrobium sp. | reverse complement strand
TCCGAACCGTTCCTCAAACTCAATCAACGTCTTGGGGAAACCGCGCCATAGCGCCTCGTGATGCGTCTCTGCCATTTGGATATCTCATTGATATCCATAGAGCATTCTTATGTGGCCGGACTAAAGCGGAGAGGTATGCGCGGTGAGCGTTACGTTCACGGTAACGTCGAGCTCGTGGAGAAGCTGGGGCGCAACGACTTGTGCCCGTGCGGCTCGGACCTCCGGTTTCAAGCGGTGCTGCCTAAAGTCCAAGCGCTATGACGGCGCCAAACGCAATCACTACTTTTAGGGAGTGATCTTATGGCCCCGGGGCGGCCTGCGCCCCGGGCGGCGTATTGTTACGAATTCCTCATCATTTTCTTCCCTTCGCTGGCGCGCATGGCTGCAATTTTGTTCCTACATTGGAGGGAGCCGCAATTCATTTGAGGACATGACATGTGCCTGCGCACACTGCTTATGAAAGCTCTGCTCGCGTACGCCTTAACAGTCGGCGCGGCTGGCAGACCGCTCCTCCCCGCCGAGGCGGCCACAGCTGAGCCGCAAGCTAAATCCGATACGGACGTTTTCGACGAGGCGTGGCGTCTGGTGCAGAACAGGTTTTACGACCGCAACTTGTTGGGACTCGATTGGGAGGCGGTCGGCAATAAATACCGTGGCGCTTACGCAGAGGCCAAGACGGACGCTGAGCGATCCGCTGCGATCAATGCCATGCTAGATGAACTGGGCGTCTCCCACACGCACCACTTCATCAAGGAGCAGCCAGCCTACTATCAGCTCGTCGATATTTTCTCTTGGCCCCTGCGCCGCGATATCCCGAAATACTTTTCGGGTGGGGCGATCACCTATTCCGGCATCGGCATCTTCACCAAGACGATCGACGGCAAGACGTTCATAAGCGGCGTGCTTGCTGGTCTGCCTGCTGATACGGCAGGCTTACGCGTCGGCGATGAAATCATATCGGCGGACGGCGGCGCATTTGAAGCCGTTGGATCGTTCCACGGGAAGGAAGGCGAAGCGGTAGCCTTGGCGATACGCCGCGATGCGAATGGGCCCGTTACGACAATTGCAGTGAGACCCCGGCGCATCAAACCCGATGACGCGTTCGAGTCTGCCATGCTCGATAGTGCGCGCATCATCGAAGCGAACGGCCGGCGCATCGGCTACATCCACGTCTGGTCCTATGCAGGCCGCAGCTATCAGGAGATCCTTGAGGCAGCCCTCAGCGACGGCAAACTCAAGGACGCCGACGCCCTGATCTGGGACCTACGCGATGGATGGGGCGGCGCACGCCCGAGTTTCTTGCGCATCTTCGACCCACATGGACCGACAATGATACTATCTGAGCGCAACGGTGATACCGAAATGGTCGGATTTCGCTGGCGCAAGCCGGTCGTCCTTCTCACCAACAACGGTACGCGCAGTGGCAAGGAAGTACTCACTTACGGTTTCAAGAAAAACGGTTATGGCGAGGTGGTCGGCGAGCCAACCGCGGGCGCGCTGCTGGCAGCGCGCGCGTTCTTGCTGTCGGACGGCAGCCTGCTCATTCTCGCGGTGAATGACGTCACCGTTGATGGTGAGCGGCTTGAGGGCAAAGGCGTGGTGCCAACGATCGAGGTGCCATTTGAACTCCCCTATGCGGCCGGCAAAGACCCGCAGCTCAACAGGGCGATCTCAGTTCTCTCCGACGGAGCTTAAGCGCGCGCATCAAGCCGTGAGTACACCGGCGCGGACGAGAACTTCGCGAACTGCCAGCGAGATCAGCCCTGCGAAGAACGTCAGATAGGGGCGCGCACTCTCCATGCCGATCGGAAAAAGTGTGGCCGAGATGGCGAAAGCCACCGCGCCCGCGATGGCGGCCAATATCCAACCGACGTTTTCTTGGCGCAGAGCGATTGGGCTAAGCGCAAGCGCAACGAGTACGGCAGGGATCACCGTCCACACAAAGGTCGTGATCGCGGCGGCGCCAAGCGGTGGCATATTCTGAGGAAGCAACGCGCCAAGACCCAAAAGTGGCGCCAGCACCAACACCGCTGCAATGACAATCGCAGCGAAGAACGGCCCAACGAGGGTGTACATCAGGAACGTCCACAAAGCGCGTTGGGCGCCACTCATGCTCTTTCGCCTTTCTTTTTCATCGCGCCAGCTCCTTGAGACCGCGGCGAATGAGCTTTGCAGTATCCACGTCCTCGCCCAGCTCCTTCATGGCAGCGGCGACGGCAGCGGAGGCCTGCACTGGTTGATAGCCGAGATTGGTGAGCGCCGACATCGCCTCCGCCGCCGTGTCCCCCTCCGGCGGAGCGAACGCGGCGCCATCTGTAGCGCCGGCGGGCAATCTGAGACCGGCAACCGACAAGGCCGGCGCCTTGTCTTTCAACTCCGCAACAATGCGCTGTGCGAGCTTCTTGCCGATGCCGGGCGCCTGCTCAACACGAGCCCAGTCCCCAAGTGCGATCGCGTAGGCAATCTCGGCCGGGCTCAGCGTACCCAATAGACCCAGCGCCACCTTGGAGCCAACGCCTTGCACGTTCTGCAGGGTGCGAAACCAGGTGCGCTCCACTTCGCTTGCAAAGCCAAAGAGGCGAATGGCGTCCTCTCGCACATGCGTGTCGATCGTGAGGGTCACCTCGTCACCAATCTTCAGGTTACGCAATGCGCGCGCCGAGCACAGCACCTCGTAGCCGACACCGTTCACGTCGATGATGCAGAAGCTCTCGCCTATTGCATCCACCTTGCCGCGGAGCTTTCCAATCATGTGCCAACCTCACGTGCTAAGCGCATGGCGCGGGCTTGCGGGCTCGTGCGGTGATTGGCATGGCAGATGGCGATGGCCAAAGCGTCGGCTTCGTCTGCACTCTCGACGCGCGCTCTAGGCAAAAGGAACCCGATCACGACCTTGATCTGCCGCTTCTCGGCGTGACCGGCACCCACCACCGATTTCTTGACAAGGTTCGGAGGATATTCCGCCACGGCAAGGCCGCTCATGGCCGGGGCCAATAGTGCAATGCCGCGCGCTTGACCCAGCTTCAAGGTCGCACGTGCATTGTCGTTGACGAAGGTCTCCTCGACGGCCGCTTCGTGCGGCTTGAAGCTCGCAATCACACTGGCAATGCCCTCAAACAGCTCGCGCAAACGGTAGGCGAGATCGGCATCCGTCGTCGATTTGATGAGACCGCTAGCCACGTAGCTGAGACGCACGCCGTCGCTTTCCACAACGCCCCACCCGGTGCGCCGCAAGCCTGGGTCGATGCCGATGATGCGAATCGCTGTTCCCCTCATGACAGCAGGCATAGCACGTGTCGTGATTCGAATGGGAAGCCCAGCCTGCACCCTTGCACGGCGCGTCGAACGGTGTTCACGGTTGTTGGACATTTCATTGCCCAGGCGCTCAGCGTGGCTGCACTATTTATGCTTGCAGTGGGTGGCGTACTTCTCGTGGTGGGCTGGTTCTGGAATTGACCTCCCGCACCCATCATATCTATTCGTTAAGTCTACCTTCACGTTGAATTTATGCTTTTGGCCTATTCATTGAGAGAGCCCCTTGAGCGCAGCTTGATGGGATGACACACCGGCTGAATGCAGCTGCGCGCATTTAGGCGTCTGCGCAAACCGTGATTGGAAACGAACTCAAGAAACGCTCACACCTCCTCCGCTGCCCTCAGGTGCGCGGACAGCGTGAGCTTGGCCATCTGCCACCCGCTGAAGCCGGCGATCTTGCCTTTCGCATTTTCTGCACGCCGGAACAGTCCCAGCATCGCACGCGCGATCATCATCGCCTGACACAGCGCGCGCGTTATCACCTGCGCGACGCGACTTGGCAGCAAGTCGCAACGCCGGCCGGCGCCGTGCAAAGTTACATGTTCGAGCCGGACGGAGAGACCCGCGGCACCGTGATGCTCGTCCACGGCTGGACGAGCGAAGCGGCCTTTATGACGGCCTTCATCGAGCCGCTGCGCCGGGCTGGCTTTCGTGTGGTGTTGTTTGACTTCCCCGTACACGGGGTCAGCCCTGGGCGGCGCACAAACCTCGCCGATTGCGCACGCGCCATGCTGAGCGTGTGTGATGCCTTTGGGCCGATCAACGCAGCCGTTGGGCATTCTTTCGGCGGGTTCGTTACCCTACTGGCCACTGAAGCCGGCCCGCCGTTGCCGCGCGCACACCCCATCTCGCGATTTGTTCTCATCGGCTGCCCCAATCGCCTCAGCGACGTTACTGGCGACTTCGGCGATCAACTGGGTCTGACACCCGCTGGGCAACGCGCCTACGAGCAGCACTTGGAACGCGTTGGCCACCGGCCCGTCAGCACGTTCTCGGCAGTCGACCTCTTGAAGACGGTGAAGACGCCAACTCTCGTCATTCGCGGGAGCAGCGATCGCGAGGTGCCGTTCCACAATGCCGAGGCGATTGCCAACATCGGCGGACACGTTGAGCTGCAGAAATACGAGGGATTCGGCCATCGCACGATTCTCTATGCACCGCAGGTTGTGCGAGCGGCGATGACCTATCTGGCCGCGGACCGTGTTCGGCACGCCCCTCAGCGGCACGTTTCGCATCACTCCGCTAGCATGCTCTGAGCCCTCGCTCGCGCGATCTCACATCCGGCACATTCAACGCAAACATTGACCGTTTAGCGTTCCACGCGCGCCAGCGATGCTATAAGGACGCCGGGGCACAACCGAGCGAGAAGGGTTCAAGATGTTGGGTGCTAGATGTGGGCTTTCGATTTGTGCAACAGTAGCGTTTTTCATATCCGGTCTGGCTGCAAGCTCGGCTGGCCCCATCACGTTGGGGGACGTTTCAGAATCTGAAATCCGCAACGCCAAGCCCGGCCAGATCATCAGGGTCTGGCCGCAAAAGGGTGGCGCACATCCAAACGCCAAAGCGTATCGCATTCTCTACCGCTCGACGGGTCTCAACGGTGAACCCATACCTGTGTCGGGCGCCATAATCATTCCCGATGGCAAGACTCCCCCAGGTGGGCGGCCTGTCGTCGCTTGGGCCCATCCCACAACGGGCGTCGTGAGCCGCTGCGCACCGACGCTGCTCCCCGATCTCTCCGGCTCGATTGCAGGTCTGGCTGAGATGCTCGAACGTGGATACGTCATCGCCGCTACTGACTATCCTGGATTAGGCGAGCCGGGAACACATCCCTACCTCATAGGCGTAAGCGAGGCCCGCTCGGTGCTCGACTCGGTGCGTGCTGCACGCCAACTTCCCGATTCCAAGGCACAACGGCGCTTTGCAGTGTGGGGCCATTCGCAGGGCGGGCACGCCGCGCTTTATACCGGTGAACTCGCTGCCGAGTATGCGCCTGAGCTGGAGCTCGTCGGCGTCGCCACCGCCGCTCCGGCGACATACCTAAAACTGCTGTTCGATGCCGATCACACAACTGCATCGGGCAAAACGCTCACTGCTATGGCGCTCCTCTCCTGGTCCAAGCTCTTCGACATACCGCTCGATTCCATCCTTAGACCTGGATCGCGTCCCGCATTCGAGCAACTTGGGCGCGACTGCATTCAGTCGATCAAAGAATTGCTCAAGCTCAGTCAGGATACGAGCCAACTTAGAGTGAATTTTCTGTCTAAGAACCCGACGAAAACCGAACCGTGGGCAGGCATCATGAGGCGCAACTCGCCGGGCAAGGCTGCAGCCGGTGCTCCGGTGTTCATCGCTCAAGGAACAGCAGACCATATTGTGCGCCCAGCCATCACGCGAAAATTTGCCAATCACCTGTGCCTTCAAGGAACACGCGTGCACATGATCTGGCTTGAGGGCGTTTCGCACGACTATGCCGGCTATGACGGCGCACCTGCCGCCGTTCGCTGGATGAGCGACCGGTTCGCGGGACGACCCGCGCCGAGCAATTGCAAGCGGTGAGCGCGACAGCTCCAATCAAGCCAGCGAAGGATCAGGATAGACGTTATCCTTCACTTAGGTTTGCAACCGAGGCAATGTTGGAGGATCGTATGATCTCGTTTGGCGCACGCGTCGTGCTAACGAAGACAAGCGCACCACAACTGGTTTGATGCATCCCAACCCGAAGCGGCGCAATGGAGACGTCTATGAAACTGCTGCTACCTTTCTGGCAACGCTTGGCAATCACCATCCTCGTGGTGCTCGCTGTCAGCTATCTGGCCGGCGCCACCTGGCAATCAATCTTTGGGGTTACGCTGCCGAGCTATGCCAGCGGCATCATCGGCGGACTGGCAGCGCTGCCGCTATGGGATTTTCTGAAGCGTATCCGGCCGTCGCCGCCGAACTAAATCGTGTGTCCGTCATCAGATAATTTGGAACAGATTTCGGTTTGAGCTAACGGAGTGTCTGGCTCATCTGGTCTGTCATGTTAGGCGGCGGCCTTGTGGTGTTGCAAGCGGCGTTGTTCGAATGTCTTTCGTTTGATCCTTTCTC
>JAAERO010000460.1 GCA_024230315.1 Hyphomicrobium sp. | reverse complement strand
CGGGACGCATCGGATTTTGCTTCACCCGTTGGGTGCACCATTATGACCCCGCATCTATTCGCCTAAGATGCTGATGATAATATCTGAATCGGTAAGTTGGGCCTCTCTCTAACCGACTTATCTGGGCAATGCGGGGTTAGGTCCAATAAGCGCCAGATGGTGCGTCTCGCCACGCTAATGACGATTCTGCACCTCTGGCGCTCTTCCAATGACTGAAACCAGCGTTCTGCGCTGTTCCCTAAGAAACAAACGAGAGTGCTGCGTGATGTGACGACTACCGGGATCGCGCCGGGCCAGTCCTTTTTGCGAATATCGCCGACGCCTCTTCGATGCTCTTGCTTTGGCGCCCCCCACGGGCCTACATCTCCCCCTCATGACGAGGGAGGGCACCATGCGCGAGCAGATCAATGCCGACCTGAAGGTCGCGATGAAAGCGGGCGAGAGGGCCCGCGTCGGCACGCTGCGCCTTATCAACGCTGCCATCAAAAGTGCCGATATAGAAGCGCGCCCGTCCGGCAAGGATAAGATTTCCGATGAGGACATCCTTGGCCTGCTCTCCAAGATGATCAAGCAACGCCGCGATTCCATCGAACAATTAACCTCGGGCGGCCGCCAAGACCTCGCTGACAAGGAACTGGCCGAGGTGAAGATCATCGAACTCTATCTGCCCAAGCAGATGGATGAGGCGGAGGTCAAGAAAGCCGTCGCAGATCTTATCAAGGAAGTCGGCGCGGAAAGTCCAAGGGACATGGGTAAGATCATGGGCGCGCTCAAACAGCGCTATGCCGGCCAGATGGACTTCAGCAAAGCGAGCGCCGCCGCCAAGGATCTACTCAAGGGCACCTCGAAAAATAACCCATACTCCGATTTATGCGAGTCTGATGCCTGACAGATTGATTCGGGCGGGGCACGATGGCGCAGATTGGGTTTTTCGATTCCGACAGGCGGCTTGAGCTGCTGTCGAAGAAAGGTGATCG
>JAAERO010000459.1 GCA_024230315.1 Hyphomicrobium sp. | reverse complement strand
GGCGTTGATGGACGGTCTTCTCGTTGTGGGGGTCGGGGTCTTACTTTTCGTCGTGCTTGAGATTGAAAAGCTGCTTCGCCGGTACGCGATAGCCCTCTTTGCAAGAACCTAACTGATCCAGCGAGGCAGCCTCCCCATCGATTTTCTCCTCGTCAGTCTCGATCCGCAGTCACGACCGCTGCCGAAACGTGCGCGACGAAGCCGGCCAAAGTTCTTTAATGTCCGAGGGGAGCTGATCGATCACATCGGCAATCTCGCCTGGGTCGCAATGATGGGCGATAAGCGCAAAACGTCCCTGACGGCCACATCCGGGGGCACGCGGCGCGGCAGCAGCTTAATGGTGACCTCGTCGAGGAATTTCTCCTTGGAGCGCACCTTTTCAGGTGTCCGCGTCGGTCGCCATCCTTCGTAGTAGACGCCACGCACGATGATCGGGAGCTGAGCCCCCAGCTCTATGGCTTCCTCAGGTGTAAGCCGGTCGCGCAATTGGTGGAGTACGCTACGCAATACGCTTAGCGCCTCCGCCTCGTCAGCCAGATCGGCATTGTCGCGGAGCTCCTTGAGCCACTCCTGGGTTTGTTGAACCGTATGCGCGATCGATGCGGGAATGGTCATGACTGGTCCTCCTGCAAACGTAAATGGAATCGATCACTCGAGGCTCTGGCTCGCATTCACTTGCACGCCGGTGATGCGGTCGCCATTTGATACGCGTCATGATTAGTAACGGCGTGTCGGCGTACTGTTGCCATACTTCCACGCACGAACCTTGACACGGATCAATCGGTGGCGCCCATCTCAAATTCAGCGACGACCGGTGCGTGATAAGAGGCCGCAGAGTGGATCGCCTTGCCGTAGCCCAGCACTTCGTCACCCAACCCTTCATTGTGCACCTCGATGCGCCGAAAATGCCCGTAAAGCGCACGGCTTGCCAGGATGTGATCGAGCATTTGCGCGCGCCCATGATGCAGCACGCTCCATCGCCGGTCTGCGGCAATCGCCCGGTCCAAAACGAGGAGCGACTGCGCCGCCAGCCCGCTCGCACCAACGTCCTCCTCCGCTGCAATGGCAAGGCGCAAAGTCGGCCCGTAGTCTTCCGCATTGAAATCACCGGCGACAGCAATGAGCTTCGCGGGGTCTTGAGCGAGCAGCTGCTCCACGAGCAGCCGCAGCTCGAGTGCCTGCGCCTCCCGTTTAAGAGCCGACAAGAAGAACCCTTCCGCCCAACCGCCGGTGGAGCGCCAGGAGAACGGACCCGTTTTTTGGCCCGCCACGGGGCTCGCCAGCGGCGCGCGAAGGTGCACATTGATCACGGCAAGCGTGCCGCCATGGGGAAGTGCGATCTTGGTCAACAACAGCGGCCGGTCGAAGCGCACTCGCGTCTGCTCGCCGCCCCCGGGTTGAGCGGTTAGACCCGTGTGCAGAGGCGGTGGCACAAGCTCGTGCAGCACCTCACGCTGTACGACGACCGGAAACCGCGACAACGTCACAAGGTTGTGCACGTCTGCGACCCCGCGCCCGCCTGGCCCCATCGTCGAAGCGCGCACATAGTGCTGATAGGGCATCCCCTCCAGAAGCCGTTCAAGCGCGACGAGTTGGCGTTCGGCCTGACCAGCGATATGCTGGCCGTTCACCTCTTGCAGGCAAAGGATGTCGGCTGCGACGCGTTCAAGTGCCGGACGCAACACCGCCGCCCGGGTCTCTAAAGCGACTTGCGCCTTAGGCCCCAGATCGAAGCTCTCCAGATTGAAGGTCGCAAGGCGCATGGATCCGCTCGCTTACCACGCCCTACCCTATTGTCACTTGATCGGTGTCAAGGTTAGATCACACCTGCCAAGCGATGATACCTATTCGGTTGCGGTCGACTTTTTGTTCCTGCTCAAAATGCCCAGCGTTGGTGTCCGCGAATTTACCCACGCGCGAGGCTGATTGGCAGAGGGAGACGAAGTTATGTATGCGCACATCTTGATCGCCACCGACGGCTCCGAACTAGCCGAAAAGGCCGTCGAGCAAGGTTTGACGCTAGCTAAGACGCTCGGCTCCAAGGCGACGGCGATCACTGTCACCGAGCCCTGGACGGCAGCTGTGTCGGGTGAATGGGCCGTCGCTTTCCCGGTTGTAGAGTACGAGAAAGTCGCCGCCATCAATGCGCAGAAGATCCTAGATCGCGTGAGCGAGGCCGCCCAACGCATCGGCGTCGAGTGCCAGACGGTTCACGTCAAGGACCAGTTCCCGGCGGAGGGCATCGTCGAAGAGGCCAAGGCACGCGGCTGCGACCTTATCGTCATGTCATCGCATGGCCGGCGCGGGCTGGTGAAGTTCGTGTTAGGCAGCCAGGCCACGCGGGTTCTTACGCACAGCACTATCCCGGCGCTCATTTGCCGCTGATGATTGGGGCCTCGTTCAATTCGTTTCCGGGGGCTGCTTGCGTTGCTCAGGATGGGTTGCGAGGAAATGGCGCAGAGTTGCGAATAGCTCTTTTGCGTGGCGGCGATCCCCTCTGTCGAGGGCTGCTCGAATATCTTCTATGATCATGATTCTAATCTTATCGGGACCATGCCGCTGTTTTAGCAGGTAGCTGGCGAGTGCGGTCGCTACGATTTCAGGCACGTGTTCGTGCTCGGCAAGCGCCAAAACCTCTTCTTCCGTCAGACCGGAAAAGGCGATGCAATCCTCTAGAGTTATCATTGTCGCTCTCGTTGTTCGTAATGGCGGGTAGAGCCGCTAGGGCTGAAGAACGTAGGTCCCCGGCGCGTCGCCAAGCGTACGTTCTCCTTTGATATCTGCGCCGGCGGCAACTGGAGAACCCATGGAGCCAGAGTGCGCAGCGAGCCAGTTACACCATTCTGGCCACCATGAGCCGTTTTGAACGGCCGTCTGTTTAAGCCAGGTATCCGGATCGGCATATGGGCCAAGCTCAGCTTTGGTATGCACGCGATAGTGACGTCCGGGTCTGCCCGGCTCTGAAACGATGCCGGCGTTGTGCCCCCCGCTTGTGAGCAGGAACGTCACGTCGGTATCCAAGAGCAAATGAAGCTTGAAGACGGAGTGCCAGGGCGAAACGTGATCCCTTTCGGTTCCGACCGCGAAGACTGGGGCCCGAATGTCGGTCAGAGCAACGTGTTGGCCGTCGGCGCGATAGCGGCCTTCGGCGAGGTCGTTGTTGAGAAACAGCTGCCTCAGGTACTCTGAATGCATTCGATAGGGCAGCCGCGTCGAATCAGCGTTCCATGCCATAAGGTCGATCATCGGCCGGCGTTCGCCCAGGAGGTAATCGTGGACGAGGCGCGACCAGATGAGATCGTTGGAGCGCAACATTTGGAATGCGCCCGCCATCTCGTGCGCGTCGAGATAGCCTTGGTGCCACGTCATGTCCTCTAGGAAGGACACTTGGCTCTCATCCGCGAAGAGGCTCAGCTCGCCGGGATCTGTGAAGTCCACCTGGGCGGCCAGCAGCGTCAGCGTCTTGAAGGGGTCGTGGCTGTTGCGCGCCAATTCCGCAGCGGCGATGGCCAGTAGTGTGCCGCCGAGGCAATAGCCAACGCCGTGAATCTTCCTATCGGGAACTATAGATCCCACCGCCTCGAGCGCTGCGCCTACTCCGACCGTTCGATAGTCATCCAGACCCCGGTTGCGATCCTCGGAGGTCGGATTCTTCCAAGAGATGATGAACACCATAAAGCCCTGCTCGGTCAGGTACTTCACGAGGGAGTTCGCGGGACTGAGATCGAGAATGTAGTACTTCATGATCCAGGCGGGCACGATCAAGATTGGCTCAGGCCTCAGCTGATTTGTGACGGGCTCGTATTGGATGAGTTCGATGAGTTCGTTGCGATAAACCACTTTGCCGGGCGTGACTGCCAGGTTCTCGCCGACCTTGAACGCCTCCGATCCGGCAGGTGGGCGGCCGTTGATGGCACGCTCCCAGTCCTCCACGAAATTCCAGAAGCCGCGTACGAGGTTCAGGCCCGCCTCTGCCACGGTCTTTTGGAGAACCTCCGGGTTGGTCGCCACGAAGTTGGCCGGTGACAGTACGTCGAGAAATTGGCGCGCGAGGAATTCGACCTGGCGCTCGTGCTGTTTTGTAACGCCGCGCACGTCGGTCGTTGCATTGTGCCACCATTGCTGTTGGAGAAGAAAGGACTGATGGATGATGTTGAACGGCCAGCCTTCCCATGCCTCGTCCTTGAAGCGTCTGTCATTTGGGAGGGGCTCGATGCAATGCGTCGCGTGGGCCTGCAAGGGCAGGCAGGTTGCCAGATAGTGGGAGAGGCGCAGCGATTTGCGAAACGCCTTCTGCCCGAGCTGCATCTGTTTTCCGGGCGCGGCGGCTAGGTGGATGAACCAGTCAAAGCAAGCCTCCGCAAGAGCAGCGGGAGAGAGGCCGAGCGTCATTCGCGAACGCGCGTAGTTCAGCGAGCGGTCGAGGACATTGGCCATCTCAAGCGACGGGTCGCCCCTATCATCGGGCGGCCCCTCTATTCCCGGTATAGCTACCGGCCCCCTGGCAACCGATGCCCCGGTCCCCAGGCGCCGTTGATCGCTTGGCCGGAGATCAGCGACGCGAGAAGCCGATTGCTTCTGCCCTTCCGCCTTGCTCGTTGCTACGTTGCCCATGCTGAACTCACCTTACCTGGAGACCCTTGATGTAGCGGGTCAGCTGCTCGATCCGCGAATCTGCAGAGTCGAGATCTTTCTCCTCGCTGGTGAACGGGCACCACGCCACCATGGCCGATGAGGTGGAGCAAGTCTTGCCTTGCTCCAACCTCATGAGCGCAATCACGCTGAAGTATCCGTCGACGTTTCCCGAGAGCCGCATGCGGCACTCGGAGCTATGCATCAGGATAGACGCTCGACGCACAGAAGCGGAAATGCCTCGCGCAAAGGTCGTCAGCCCGCCTTGACGGCGATCTTCTTCTCTTGCGCCTGGGCTTCAGGCGTCTTTGGAAGGGTCACCGTAAGCACGCCCTTCTTGAAGCTCGCGTCGATCTTGCCGGTGTCGACGCCCGGAGGGACCTGGAAGCGGCGCTCGAAGGAGCCATAACGGCGTTCGGAGAGATAGTAGTCCTTCTTTTTATCCTCCTTCTCTTCCTTCTTTTCGCCTCGGATTGTTAAGGCGCCGTTCGAGAGCTTGAGCTCAATGTTGCTCTCGTCCATGCCGGGCAACTCCACCGTGACTTCGTATGCCGTGTCCTTCTCGACGATATCCACGGCCGGTGTTGTTACCCGGGCCATCTCGCGCTGCCAGAGCGGCTCCATATCGAAATTGGAACGGCGCAAGGGGTTGCGCGGAAAGCCCCGACCGAACTCACCAAAAAGGCTTTCCATTTCGCGGCGCAGGCTTTCCGGGGGGCACCAGTCTCGAAATGCGGGGGCCCGTTCAGTTTCCGTTTCTTTGCTCTTTATGGGCAACTTGATCGCAGGTTCTGCCATAGCTTGGGTCCTCCAATTGCGTTGGATGCCCCTCGTTTAAAGCGAGTGTTTACAGCGCGCCGAGATTGCCTGCTTTGACGCGCATCAAGGTAGTGAACGCCGTGCCCGCCGGCACCCAAATCCGGTTGGGTGCAAAAAGAAGGCGCCGGTCTGGGAACGGAAGGCGACCGGCGCCCCAGGTAGGCCACTGTGCCCCGGGGGAAACGGCATTCTCCGCGAGGGAGGGCGGAGCGTGGCACCTGAACAGCTAAGTCGTCCGGTGACCGCTTCAATGCCCGCACCAACGTCGGGCCTTTGTGTCGCAGGACGCCGCGGTTCAATGGCCAGGGAATTGATATCCATCAAGCCTGCTAGCGCGCCGTTGCGGTAAGAGGTTTCGTGAACGTCATCGAGCACCAGAATTCGAGAATCACGCCATGACCAAGCGCCCAGAAAACAGCGCATTTCAATTGGATCTCCCCGAACTGGGGTCTGCGATCAACACAGACGTAATGACGAGTATGGCGCACTCAGCACTCACGGCTATGGCCGAGCTCAACGGACAGCTCTGTGAGCGCGCGGCCGCTTTCAACATGGAATGGACACAGTTCCTGACCCGGCGCTTCAAGGAAGACATGGCATTGCCCCAGCATCTGACAGCGTGCAAGAGCGCTCAGGAGGCGCAAGACATCTATGTTGATTTTTGGACAGTAGCTCTGAGGGATTATCAGGAAGAGTTCGTCCATCTTGCGCAAATGGGTCAACACGTCACTCGCGAAGCCGCGAGCAATATGCAGAAGTGCGCCAACTTAGTCACCCACGAGGCACGGCTCAACTGAGAGTCCCGGTCAGCATTTGCGTGGAGATGCCTGCACCGGACCGACGCCGATGGCGACTCGGTCGGCGTTCAAAGTAGTGTCAGCCACGCTACCCGCTGAGTCCCTTAAGACGGTCACGCTTTTTCTCGCAGGCGACGTTATGACGGGTCGCGGCGTCGACCAGGTGTTGCCCCATCCTTGTGATCCGCAGATTTACGAGGCTCACGCGATGTCGGCTAAAGACTACGTCAAGCTCGCCGAGCAAGCCAACGGTCCAATCGAGAGACCGATGGCATTTTCTGAAGTGTGGGGCGACGCGCTGGCCGAGCTTGATCGAAGGACGCCCGACGCTCGCATCATCAATCTTGAGACAGCGGTGACGCAATGCGCCGATGCCGAGCCAAAGGGCATCAACTACAGAATGAGCCCGGGGAACGCCGATGTCATCACAGCGGCTGGCATCGACTGCTGCGTGCTGGCCAATAACCATGTCCTAGATTGGGGACGTTCGGGGTTACTCGAAACGCTTGCCACCCTCGCTGACGCCGGTGTCACGTATGCCGGCGCTGGCCAGGATGACAAATCTGCTGAAGCTCCCGCCATCCTCACCATTCCTGGAAATGCTCGATTGTCGTCTTTGCCTTCGCCTGTCCGAGCGCCGGCGCGCCACCCAGCTGGGCTGCCGGGCCACACAAACCAGGCATCAATCTGATCACCAGACTATCCGCCGAGACCGCGGGGGCAGTTAGCCGGGGAATTCACCCGGTCGCCAAGCCGCGGGACCTTGTCCTCGCGTCGATGCATTGGGGCAGCAACTGGGGGTACGAAATACCGCAAGAGCAGATGGACTTTGCTCATCAGCTGGTGGAGTTTGACCACGTGGACATTGTCTTCGAGCATTCCTCGCATCACCCCAAAGGGATCGAGGTCTATCGTGGCAAGCTCATACTTTATGGATGCGGATACTTCCTTGACGACTACGAGGGAATAACCGGCTACGAGGCATTCCGTGACGATCTCGTGCTGATGTACTTCCCGACGATGCGAACCGCCGATGGCACACTCATCAGCCTGGAAATGGTACCGCTTCAGATCCGCAACATGTGCCTTCACCGCGCGTCGCGCGCTGATGCTGAATGGCTCGCGTCCATCTTGAACCGCGAGGGAAAGACGCTGCAAACAAGCGTTAAACTTGGCTTGGACGGCGTCTTAACCCGCATTGCCCAGATAAGTCGGTTAGAGAGAGGCCCAACTTACCGATTCAGATATTATCATCAGCATCTTAGGCGAATAGATGCGGGGTCATAATGGTGCACCCAACGGGTGAAGCAAAATCCGATGCGTCCCGG
>JAAERO010000458.1 GCA_024230315.1 Hyphomicrobium sp. | reverse complement strand
TCCGAACCGTTCCTCAAACTCAATCAACGTCTTGGGGAAACCGCGCCATAGCGCCTCGTGATGCGTCTCTGCCATTTGGATATCTCATTGATATCCATAGAGCATTCTTATGTGGCCGGACTAAAGCGGAGAGGTATGGCCTCTACAGCAGGCGTTCGTCCGCGCCCCGGGCTTACCTGGTACAATGGCTCCAAGGGCGCGGTGATCACTTTGACAAAATCGATGGCAGTGGAGCTTGCACCCAAGCAGATCCGCGTCAACGCGATCAACCCGGTAATGGGCGAGACGGGTCTTTTGACAAAATTCATGGGGCAGCCCGATACGCCGGAAAATCGCGCAAAGTTTATGTCGACGATTCCCTTGGGCCGATTGTCGCGCCCTCACGATATCGCCAATGCGGCGCTTTTCCTCGCCGATCCGGCTTCGTCCTTTGTGACCGGCGTTGCGCTGGACGTCGACGGCGGCCGCAGCGTATAGCCTCCGCCGCCTTGAGTTTGCATAGGGTTGTAAGGCGCCCCTCGACGCCCCATAATCCGGCGGGGAGGTTGGCGGCGGACGCATCCCTCGCCAACCGGGTCAGGTCCGGAAGGAAGCAGCCCTAACGATCAGGACGCGGGTCGTCCGCCAGCCTCTCTTGATATATTCGCTCACGGGTGCTCATCGGTTTGCATAGCCGTGCGGCGTCTTCCGCGGGGGCGGCGCTCGCGCCGGGCCGCGCTCACGGCAGGGGCCCAATGGGCCGGAATTCAGCGCGATATCTTCAAATCATGGCGAAGAAGAAATCCGATAGCGCAAAGAGCAAGACTGCTGGCGGCAAGGCAGCCAGCGATGCGCCTTATGTCGTACTCGCGCGCAAATATCGGCCGCAGACCTTCGAAGATCTTATTGGCCAGGATGCCATGGTCCAGACGCTGCGTAATGCGTTCGCGTCAGGGCGGATTGCGCAAGCCTATATGCTGACTGGCGTGCGGGGGGTGGGCAAGACCACAACGGCGCGCTTGATAGCCCGTGCGCTTAACTACAGCCGCGATGGCGCGCCTGAAGAGCCCACCATCGATATGACCGAACCGGGTCGCCACTGCGCGGAAATCATGGAGAGCCGTCACCCCGATGTCATCGAGATGGACGCGGCCTCTCACACCGGCATCGATAATATTCGCGAGCTGATCGAAAGCGCGCGCTACAAGCCGCTGCTAGCGCGCACCAAGGTCTTCATCATCGATGAGGTCCACATGCTCTCCAAGGGCGCCTTCAATGCCCTTTTGAAGACGCTTGAGGAGCCACCTGAGCATGTGAAGTTCATCTTTGCCACGACGGAGATTCGCAAAGTCCCGGTGACGGTTTTATCGCGCTGTCAGCGCTTCGACTTGCGCCGGGTCGATGTGCCAGAGCTTACAGCACACTTCCAAATGATCATCACTAGCGAACGCGCAAAGGCGACGGATGATGCCGTGACGATCATTGCGCGCGCGGCGGAAGGTTCGGTGCGTGATGGTCTTTCGCTGCTCGATCAGGCCATTGCCATGGGACAGGGCCAAGTGACCGCCGAGACGGTGCGTGCCATGCTGGGCCTTGCCGATCGCGGTCGTATTTTCGACCTTTTGGAGCATCTGTTCCGCGGTGACACAAAGGCCGCGCTTACAGAACTCGACGGCTTGCATCAGGCAGGTGCGGAACCTGGCCAAATCCTTGCCGACCTTGCCGAGGCCGTACATGCGGCTGCGCGTTGCAAGGCGGTGGGTCCAGATGCAGGGAGCGAAGGCTTGAGCGCGGAAGAGAAACGCCGCGCACAAAGCTTGGCTGAGCGGCTTTCCACACTGCTTCTGTCACGTGCGTGGCAGATGTTGCTGAAGGGCTGGGAGGAGGCGGCGCGTGCGCCCAATGCGCGCGCGGCAGCCGAAATGGTGTTGATCCGCCTGGCACACACGGCTGATCTTCCCGCCCCCGACGAGGTGATCCGTTCGCTGGGCGGGCCTGGATCGCTCGCGCGAACGCGCGCGCAGGCCCCGCGCAGTGACAACGGCTCATCCAGCGATCTGCCGCTCGGCAGCGCTGGCCGGGGTCCGTCTGCAGGTGCTTCAGGGGCGGATGTTTTCGACGAACCTGCTAAGAAGGACGATGAAGGGGAACCTATTTCGTCAGACGATGATCAGCCCGTTGGCGGCAAGCCGAATCCGGCATCGTTTGCCGAGGTTGTCGCCCTTGTCGGTGCGAACCGCGACGCAAAGCTCAAGGTTCATCTGGAAGATCACGTGAGTTTGGTAAAGTTCGACGCAGTCGCCGGCTCGATCGATCTATTTCTATTGCCCGGCGCGCCGCCACAGATCGCCAATGAGCTACGCGAAAGGCTCAATTCTTGGACCGGGCGACGCTGGGTTGTGATGTTGTCGAAAACGGCAGGTGAACGACCCATTGGCGAAGTGCAGCGCGAACGCGAGGCCGCCGAGCTTGAGGCGCTCAAGGCGCATCCGGCCGTCAAGGCGGTGCTGGACGCGTTTCCTGACGCGAAGATCGCCGACATACGGCCATTGGTGAGGCCCAGCGAGGACGAGACAGGAACTGGGTAACGAGCGCACGCCGGGCGTTGGGCGTCCGGTGGGGTTGGAAAGGACGACTGATGAAAGATCTTATGGGCGTGATGAAGCAGGTTGGCGAGATGCAAGCCCGGATGCAGCAAATGCAAGAGGAGCTTTCTGCATTGGAAATCGAGGGACAGGCAGGTGCGGGCCTCGTTAAAGTCACGCTCACCGGCAAGGGCGATATGAAAAAGGTGCAGATCGATTCAAGTCTGATGAAGCCGGACGAAGCAGAAATTCTGGAAGATCTGATCGTCGCCGCCACGCATGATGCCAAGGCTAAGATCGAGACGCAGCTTCAAGCCAAGATGCAGGATATGACGGGCGGTCTTCCGCTGCCGCCAGGCATGAAGCTATTTTGAAGCTTCGCGCCGATTAGCCCTTTTGCAGCAACAGCGACAGACCAATAAGTGTGCTGTCGAAGAACTGGATCTAGAGTATGCATCCGGTGAAGACCGCAGGGAATGAGGGTCGCGATCAGGCGGCTATGGCCTGAGCCTCCTTCCAGTTCCAGGGCAGCAGGTCATCGAGTTGCTTTGCCGGGTGGTCGTTGATGCGGGCGAGGACGTCTGCGATC
>JAAERO010000457.1 GCA_024230315.1 Hyphomicrobium sp. | reverse complement strand
CTAAAGTCCCGATTCGCAGCCTTCCCCGGAGATTAAGGTTCAAGTTGAGAGATCGCAATTTACCCCTGCTTATTATCTGTGTGCGACCGTCCCCAGAATATTGGCGCGTACAGGGCAGTTTCAGGGTCCGGACGTCTGTGAGGCTTAAGACGAGGGGTCACATGAATCCGTGTGTGAGTAGAGCCCAACGGCAACACAATCCCGATGTTGGCCTGCCGCCTGTGGCGGTGCCTGTCGATTTCGGCCATCTGCGCCGCTTTACGCTCGACGACGAGCATCTCGAAGCGGAGATTCTTGGACTGTTCTTGGCCCAAGTTCCCATAACAATTGCCTCTCTCAAAAGGGCTGAAACTGACGGGGCCTGGTATGCCGCTGCCCATACTCTTCAAGGATCGGCACGTGCCGTCGGCGCCCCGCGCCTCGCGGTGTTGGCCACGCAGGCGGAGCGGCTCGGGGGCATTTCCGATCCGGACGCGTGCCGCATGATGGTTCGCATGCTTGAAGAGGCCGCCGAGGAAGCGCAAACATTCGTCGGATCACTTAAATATAAAGCTCGGTGCCCTACTTAGCCGTACAATGCGCCGCCTACCCCGCGCCGCTGTGTCTCTCCACTCGGTCTTGAATTTGTAGGCCTCGCCGACTAATGCTGCGGGGCCGTTGGGGGCCATTGGGCCCGGTCGCCGGCGCGACACAGCGTTGTCCCCCATTTGCCAGCATAAGGAGCTCCGCGCGAGCGTATGGTTAAAATCATCTTCATTCAGCCCGATGGCCAAGAGCAGGCGATCGAGGCCGAACCCGGTGTGACGCTCATGGAGGCAGCCAAGCTCAACGACGTGCCAGGCATCGAGGCAGAATGTGGCGGAGCTTGCGCATGCGCCACATGCCACGTTTATGTCGATGAGGCGTGGCGAGAGAAAACGGGGTCTCCCACCCAAATGGAAGAGGACATGCTCGATTTCGCCTTCGACGTTCGCGAGGCGAGCCGGCTGAGCTGTCAGATCAAGCTGAAACCGGAGTTGGACGGCATCACCGTTCGCGTGCCGGCAAAGCAGTTCTAATGGGCATGTTGCCGGTGGAAGGGTCAGAATGAACGTGGAGGCTTTTTCCGGACAGTCAGGTGGTGGGGAAGGTCCGATCGAAACCGATGCCGTGATCATCGGTGCTGGCCCTGTCGGCTTGTTCGCCGTGTTCGAGCTGGGGCTCGTCGATATCAAGGCGCATGTGGTCGACATTCTCGACAAACCCGGCGGGCAGTGTGCCGAACTCTACCCAGAAAAGCCGATTTACGACATCCCAGCTCTGCCCGTCGTCTCCGGCCAGGAGCTGACGGACCGGCTCTTGCAGCAGATCAAACCGTTTGGCGCAACGTTGCATCTGGGCGAGCGCATCGATGAGTTGGAACGGCTTGCCGAGGAACGATTTCGCCTCAAGACCGATGCCGGTAAGGAATTCGTCTGCAAGATCGTGGTGGTCGCCGCGGGCGGCGGCTCGTTCACGCCCAAGCGGCCACCGCTCCAGGGGATTGAGGGCTTCGAGGGAACCTCCGTGCACTACTCGGTACGGCGCATGGAGAATTTCAAGGACAGGGACATTCTTATTGTCGGCGGCGGCGATTCCGCACTCGACTGGACCTTGAGTTTGCAGCCATTCGCTAAGAGCCTGACGCTACTGCATCGCCGCGACGAGTTTCGCGGCGCACCCCATTCAGTCGAAAAGATGCGCGAGCTCGTCGGTCAGGGAGCCATGCGCCTCCTCATTGGACAGGTCACCAAACTGCATGGTGCGGACGGTCAACTTGAGGCGGTGACGGTCAAAACCAAGGAAGGCGAGGAGCACGTTCCCATTGACGTCATGCTCCCGTTTTTCGGATTGACGATGAAGCTCGGGCCTGTTGCCGATTGGGGTCTCAATCTCAACGAGAACGTCATCCCCGTCGATACCGAGAAGTTCGAGACGAGCGAGAAGGGCATCTTCGCCATCGGCGATATCAATTGGTATCCGGGCAAGCTGAAGCTTATTCTTTCTGGCTTCCACGAGGCCGCCCTCATGGCGCAGCAGGCGTACAAGTATGTTTACCCCGGCAAGAAGCTGCTGT
This sequence comes from Hyphomicrobium sp., assembly GCA_024230315.1. Taxonomy (GTDB): domain Bacteria; phylum Pseudomonadota; class Alphaproteobacteria; order Rhizobiales; family Hyphomicrobiaceae; genus Hyphomicrobium_A. The sequence goes on along the minus strand of JAAERO010000457.1, from coordinate 705 downwards.
TCCAGTACACGACGTCGTCCTCAAGCCTAAAAAAGAAGCTCGGTGTGGCGTAAGTCGCTGGGGTACCCGTGCAATCGATTTCGTTGCCTCTTAGCCGTCACGTCGTGCGGCGGAAGCGGGGTAGCTCGTCTGCGCGTGTTGGAGCAATGCTTGTTAGTGTACGCAATGGACGATTGACGCGGGGAGCATGGCTGAACCTGATGTGGCCGTCCGTGCCACGTACCCGTCAGACGGCGGCCAACTCGAATATGCTGAGCACTGCCAGGAGAATGACAAGCAACCAGAGCAGGCCTCGGCCGCGCACCGAAGAAGGACCGGCGTCCGTCACAAGCAGCGCTGCCATCATCGCAGCTCCGGTTAGGTTGACGAGCGCACATCCTGCAAGCCCCAGGCCGTGAGAGCCTGTCACGCGCGCTTCCAGATACATTGCGCCCGCAAGACCGATTAAAACGGCGCCCAGAAGCCGTGGCCAAAAGCTGGTGCCAGTTTGGGGAAGGCCGAAGAGCTTGACCGCGCTCATGGGCGCGATTGCAAGCACGAACCCGCCCGTCAATTTCAACAGTGTTTCAACCCGCATTGCCCAGATAAGTCGGTTAGAGAGAGGCCCAACTTACCGATTCAGATATTATCATCAGCATCTTAGGCGAATAGATGCGGGGTCATAATGGTGCACCCAACGGGTGAAGCAAAATCCGATGCGTCCCG
>JAAERO010000456.1 GCA_024230315.1 Hyphomicrobium sp. | reverse complement strand
CGATCACCTTTCTTCGACAGAAGCTCAAGCCGCCTGTCGGAATCGAAAAACCCAATCTGCGCCATCGTGCCCCGCCCGAATCAATCTGTCAGGCATCAGACTCGCATAAATCGGAGTATGGGTTGTTTTTCGAGGTGCCCTTGTGTTTACGTGAAAGCGATCAAAGCGGCTGTAGTCGACGTTGGGCTCCACGACGAACAGTTGCGGGTAGCCATAATTGTGATTGACGACAAACGTTGACATTTCACCGCCGCCCGGCACCTGAGGTTTGCGGCCTGCCTCGGCAATCAGTTTCAGCAGGCGCTGGCGCGGTAGCAGGAAGTTCTGCATCACGGTGTCTGATTCCGCCTCGCTCAAGGTGGGCTGTGCGAGCAGCTTGCGCATGTCCTCCGACACGCTGCCGTAATCGAGTGGCCAAACGCGCGACCCGAACGGCGCTAACGTATCGTTGATCTCTTCAAGGGCGGTCACTGGCGCTCGGCCGTCGGGAAACTCAAGGCGGAGGCAACCAACTTTTGCGGTCAATATCTTTGCTGGCTCTTCCATGGCTTAGGTCAAAGGCTTGCGCGCCCGCTCCGGCAAACCGAGTAGGGTGAGGAAGGACAGTACGCCCGCGGCCATTAATACGTACGCCGGAACGAAGTCATCGGCCGTGCGCGCGACAAGGTACGTAACGATCAGCGGCGTTGTGCCTCCGAAGAGGCCGAGACATAGGTTAAAGCTGATTGCGGTTCCGCTGCAGCGAACTTGCGTTGGAAGCATCTCGACCATGGTGACATAGACCACCGCCCATCCGATGCCGAAGAGCCCGGCAAATCCCATTTGCGCAGCCAGGATCGAAACGAAGCTTTCTTGGTGTATTAGCCACCACAAGGGCCACGCAAGCACTAACGTTCCGATTGCCACGAAATAGAGCAGTGGCTTGCGCCCAAGGCGGTCTGATAGGATTGCGGCCGGTAGCGTCACAATGAGCATGGTGAGAATGGCTACCGTATTGATATCAAGCGCACGCGCGGTTGAAATGTGCATGTACTCGGTCAAGTAGGAGACGGCGTAGACGAACTGCATATAGTAGCCGACGACAGTGATCAGGATCAGACAGACGACTCGCAAAATCATGCGCCAATGGTCCCTGATCGCAACGACGGCCGGTGAATGTTGCATCTGTTGTTTCTCGGAAGCCAGCGCGGGCTCCACCATACGGCGCTGGACCATGTAACCATATCCGGCAATTACCCCGCCGAACAGGAATGGAATGCGCCAGCCCCAGGCCTGCATCGCCTCCTCGCCAAGGATGGTGCTGGTTAGTGCCCCACTGCCGGAGCCGAGCAAGACGCCGACAAGGCATCCGAGCTGGGCCCAGCTGGTGAAGAATCCGCGATGCTCAGGCGGGGCATGCTCGGCTAGGAAGACGATTGAGGTGGGCGACTCTCCGCCGACCGAGACGCCCTGAATAAAGCGCAGGCCAACCAGCAAGATGGCAGCCGCCGAGCCGATTTGGTTGGCATCGGGGAGGAGCCCGATAGCGAACGTCGCCGTCCCCATCAGCGCAACGGAGAGTATCAGGGTTGGCTTGCGTCCGAGCCGATCACCAAGATGTCCGAATACGACGCCCCCAATGGGCCGGGCGGCATAGCCGAGGGCGAAAACGCAGAAGGCGGCCAACAGTGAGGCGATGGGATCGTCTGCGGGAAAGAAGCGTTTGCCAATGATGGCGGCAAGAAAGCCGTAGATGGCGAAGTCGTACCACTCCCCTCCACCATCGCTTTCACGCTATTGGCGTTGAACGTAATCGCTCGGCTCAGTTGCAAACGCACTTGGCAGACTGCGCACACGGAGGAGCGGGGACTGCGACGCAGATTCCTTTGGTAGAGCCCTGACCGAGGCACCACGCGTTGCAGTCAAACTTGTCGGGATGCCCGATATCATCGACATGCTCATGGTGTTCATGAGCACCCGGATTGGATTCGACCAGCAGGACGTTAGAGAGGCAGGCTTCTCCAAACATTCGGCCGTTCGGCTTTCCATCATGGTCGGTCCCAATGTGGCACCCGGCTTCCCCCGGACTCACCCCATCGGTGTCCTTCCACCAGGTGGTCTGGCCCGGTGTCCAGTCACTGGGTTTAAAATCGAACGTCCCCAGATCTCCATCCAGATCTTTAGCTAAGCTGGATGAAGGGCCGTCGGCCTTGGCAGCACTGAGCAACATCAACAAAGGGATGCAGAATGCCAGCGTCAGAGCGAATGCACGGAACATGGGGCCCACAATGGACAGTGGTGATTCTGTTTGAATATGTGCTGTGTGATTAGGCCTCGTCAAGCTGGACCTACGATGAACGGGTAAAGAACGATCCAGGAGCAAACGCCTACTACGCCAAGCATGGAGTTGCACTCTAAGCGGTGGCTACTTTTGTTCTGAAACAACGACATGCTGCTTGAGGAGTTTAGATAAGGTCGAGCAAGAGCGGCGTCACTCCAGTGCTATGCGACTGGCCTTTTCCTCGGCGACAGTGCACGTCCGGAATGTCGGCTTAGTGCCGATAGTGTTGAAAAAGTCGGCGACGCGATGGGTTTGATGACCTATCAGCCGCGGTCTCCGATCGATCGGATGCCTCGTATCGCTCGTCAGCTCGTGGCTGGGAGTTGCGTTGGCTTAGTTGGCTTAATGTGGGCTGCGAGCTTTCTGAGGTTCTGGGCGGTAGCAGCGAGGAGAAACTCGT
>JAAERO010000455.1 GCA_024230315.1 Hyphomicrobium sp. | reverse complement strand
CGATCACCTTTCTTCGACAGAAGCTCAAGCCGCCTGTCGGAATCGAAAAACCCAATCTGCGCCATCGTGCCCCGCCCGAATCAATCTGTCAGGCATCAGACTCGCATAAATCGGCGAATGGGATATTTTTCGAGGTGCCCTCTAAATCAAAAGTGTAGAGACTGATTCACGTTTCACTTGTAACGGCTCAAGTGCGTCCAAGTGAAACGATCAGGCTCTAGCCAACCGGCGAAGATTGCGTTCGCGTGTGCGTCAGGCGGCGGCTTTGGACCGCTCACTCTCGGCGGCCGCGCGGATTGCGGAGATTCTCTCCGCGTAAGCGTCGCGACCGCCTCCACTGGGGAATACGGCGGAGCCCGCCACCAGCACGTTGGCGCCGGCGGCAGCAACGAGTCCGGCCGTCTCCGGTTCGATTCCGCCGTCGACCTCGATATCGATCGGGCGGTTGCCGATCATTTCCTTCACGCGGCGGATTTTCTCGAGCACAGCAGGAATGAACGTCTGGCCGCCGAAGCCGGGGTTCACCGTCATCAACAAAATAAGATCAAGGTGATGCAGCACATAGGCAATGGCGTCCTCCGGCGTTGACGGATTGAGCGCCACGCCGGCCTTCTTTCCGAGCGCGCGGATCACCTGCAGGGAACGGTCTAAATGAGGCCCCGCCTCGGCGTGGATCGTAATGTAGTCCGCACCGGCTTGCGCGAACGCTTCGAGATACGGATCGACGGGAGCGATCATCAAATGCACGTCGAAGACCTTAGCCGTTGCAGGCCGGATGCACCTTACGAGTGTCGGGCCAAACGTTATGTTCGGAACGTAGTGACCATCCATCACGTCGAGATGGATCCAGTCAGCGCCTGCGGCCTCAACCGCAACAATCTCCTCGTTCAATCGGCCGAAGTCAGCCGAAAGGATCGAGGGCGCGACAATGATCGGTCGGGCCATTCTGGGCTCCTGTAGAGAATCGTTTTGCGTCACCGGACGACTTTAGCGCAAGCAACGCCAAGGCGTCTCCCTCACCCACAATTTAGCTTTCGTATGAATAACACTCCCGCGAGGCCCTATACAGACCGCCGTTTGCGTTCCACGAGCTTCATGATGTGCGGCGTAAGGATGAGCTGCATGGCGAGATCGAGCATGCCGCCGGGAATGACGATCGAATTTGCCCGCGACATAAAGCTCATTTGAATCATCGACAGCAGATAAGGAAAATCGATGCCGCGCGGATCACAATAACGAATCACAACCAAGGATTCGTCCGCTGTCGGGATCCACCGGGCGACGAACGGGTTGGACGTGTCGACAGTTGGCACACGCTGAAAATTGATGTCGGTTTGGCTGAACTGCGGGCAGATGTACTTCACGTAGGCCGGCATTCTACGCAGGATCACATCCGTGACAGCTTCCACGGAGTAACCGCGCTTCGCCTTGTCGCGCATGATCTTCTGGATCCACTCCAAGTTGATCACTGGCACGACACCTATCTTGAGGTCAGCGTGCTGCGCCACGTCGACATTCTCCGTGACCACCGTTCCATGCAAGCCCTCGTAGAATAGAAGATCGGTGTCGCGCGGAAAGTCTTCCCATGGCGTAAAAGTACCAATGGGTACCCCGAGCCGTTCCGCCTCTTGCTTATCATGAACATAGCGACGCGTTCGCCCCATGCCGCTTTCGCTATAGCTTCGGAATACGTCCTCGAGCTCTTCTAAAAGATTTGCGTCTTCACCAAAGTGACAGAAGTGGTTGTTGCCCTGCTTCCTCGCCTCAGCGGTCGCCCATTCCATCTCAGCCCGGTCATAGCGGTGAAAGGCATCGCCTTCGATATAGGCGGCATTGATATGCTCGCGCCGGAAAATTTGCTCGAATGTTTTCCGGACTGAGCTCGTACCGGCTCCCGATGATCCAGTCACAGAAATAATTGGATGCCTTGATGACATGATCTCTCTTTGTCGCTCTTCATTTGCAGACTATGTGCCTAAAACCTCAATAGACCACGGCGGTTGAACAACGGCGAGCGTTCACCCTTAATCTGCCGCCCTTCGTGTAGCCGCAAGACGTAATCGACCTCCGCGCGCGAGCCCGCGATCAACGGCATACGCTGGTGTAAAGTCTGGGGCACGATCTCGAGCACGCGCTCGCGGCCGGTCGTAGCTACGCCGCCGGCCTGCTCGATGATCCACGCAAACGGGTTTACTTCATAGATCAGCCGCAACCGTCCGTGGCGAAACTCGCGCCGCTTATCACCTGGATAAAGGTAGATGCCGCCACGCGACAGGATTCGATAAAAATCAACGACAGGTGAGCCCGTCCATCGCATATTGAAGTCGCGGCCGCGCAGGCCTTGCATACCCTGGTTGCAGTCCTCAACATACATCCTAACCGGCTCGTACCAGTGCCGTGCGTTGGAACAGTTGATGGCGTACTCACTGGTGCGCGGCGTAATCTTGACCTTTGGGTGCGTCAAGACATACGTCGCCGACTGGCGGTCGAGCGTAAAGATCTGCGTCCCCGCACCTACACTCACGACCAGAACGGTCTGCGGCCCGTAGACGAAGAAGCCGCCGACGAGCTGATTGACACCCGGCTGCAAGAAAGCGGACGGATCGCCGTTGTGCTCCAAGGCCGGCAAGACTGTGAAGATCATTCCGATCGAGGCGTTGGCGTCGATATTGGACGAGCCATCGAGCGGGTCCACCGCTACCAGGAGCGGCGCCGTTTCGTTAAGCAGAACGGGCCCATCCATCTCTTCAGACACAACAGCTGAGACCGGCGCCTCCCGAAGCGCCGCAACAATGCGATCGTTCGTCAGAACGTCGATCTCTTTCTGCTCGTCGAGCTCACCACGTTTGCCCGTAGCGCGTCCCAGCGGACCGGCAAGCGCACCTTTCGCCAGAAGATCTGTGATCTCCATACTGACGTCCGCCAGAACGCTGACTGTGACAGCAATCGCCAAGCGGGCTGGACGTGTACCCGCCCAACTGGAGAAATAGCCAGCAAGCGTTTGCAGCTGTGGCATCCTTGGAGCGCTCCCATGTGGCTCTTGGCGAGCCATCTCTTGTTCACCCGGCATACTCGTTCACCCGGCTTGCTGGACCTCTTTCATCCTATTTTATTCCGATTCAGTCGCCACGCGCGAAATGCCTCGCCAACTTATCCTACTTTCGAAATGGGTCGTTGATGGCCCCATCTCTGACGATAGCAAACTCGCGCGGACTGACTCGCTTTCCTGTGTGGCAGCGGCAAAACCTCATTCTCATGACATTCATATTCCGCCTCTAGCGCACTTTGGCACAAGCCCGCGGCAATGGTTAAGCTTATTGCGCCGGTTGGTGGAATTAACGGGTGCCCCTAGATCCGCTTAGGTGCCATCGCAGGTGCTCGGCGCTGTCGCACGTCATGTAACCGAGCGATGATAGGCGTGCGTCGCACCTTCCCGCAGTACAGCGCACAATGAATTTTCACCGGCCGATACTGCTATAGCGAAAGCCAGCCGCTTCGGCCGCATCCGGCTGAAGCATGTTTCGCAAATCGACGAGGACACTGCCGCGCATGCGCTCCTTTGCTACGTGCAAATCCAGCGCGCGAAACTCGTTCCATTCCGTGACAATGACCAGAACGTCAGCGTCGGTCACAGCATCGAGGGCGCTTTCGCACCACGAGACGTCTGGCAGCTGCGGCTCTGCTTGCTTGCGTCCTTGTGGATCGTAGACTCTGACGGTCGCTCCGAACTCCTGCAACATCGGCACAATGACGAGGCTCGGCGCCTCGCGCATGTCGTCGGTATTGGGTTTGAAGGTGACACCCAGGACTGCGACCGTCTTTCCCTTGATCGAACCATCCGCCGCTGCCTCGATCCGCCGCGCCATCGTAATTTTACGTTCGTCGTTGACGCGCTGCACTTGCTCGACAATCGAAACCGGTGATTTGGCCTCTCGCGCGGTGCGGATCAGTGCGTTGACGTCCTTAGGGAAACATGAGCCGCCGTAGCCTGGCCCGGGATGCAAAAACTTGTCACCAATGCGGCCGTCCTTGCCAATCGCGGAGGCAACCTCTTGCACGTTGGCGCCCAGTTCCTCGCACAAATCTGCGATCTCGTTGATGAAGCTTATCTTCAGCGCCAAGAACCCGTTCGCCGCATACTTCGCAAGTTCAGCCGACTCGCGGCCGACAAACATGACCGGCGCATTGCGCAGCGCGAGCGGGCGATAGAGCTCCGCCAACACCTCGCGCGCGCGATCGTTGTCTGTACCTATGAGAACGCGGTCGGGATGTGTGAAGTCTTGGATCGCGGAGCCCTCGCGCAGAAATTCCGGGTTTGAGCACACGGCGAACTCGCCGTCCGGCCGCACTGCCAAAAGGCGGCGCTCAAGCTCGCGACTGGTGCCTACCGGCACGGTTGACTTGGTGACAATCACGGTAAACCCGTCGAGATGGGCTGCTACTTCCTCGACCGCGGCGTAAACGTAGGACAAATCGGCGTGGCCGTCGCCGCGCCGCATCGGCGTCCCGACGGCAAGAAAGACAATGTCAGCATTCTTGACGGCGGGCCCAAGATCGCCGGCAAATACCAAGCGCTCGGCACTCATGTTGCGCGCTAACAAATCGTCAAGGCCAGGCTCATAGATTGGCGACTTGCCCGACTCTAGCTCCGCAAGCCGCGACTTGTCCTTGTCAACGCAGGTGACGTTCCAGCCGAACTCGGAAAAGCAGGCGGCAGAAACGAGTCCGACGTAGCCAGCACCGATCATGCAGATATTCAAGTGCGTACTCCCCATCGGCGGCCGGTCGTGGCCGCCATTTCTTGTTATGGCCGGGGTAGCCCGGCTCGTATCCCACCCAACCGGTAAATGGCTATCCGATTGGATTACCTAATGGCAAATGTGGCCAAAGAGCGTTCACATTTTTCCCTTTCATAACGCGAGAACGCGAGCCGCGCGTTAGACATCGAACTCCTCAATCTTGGCAAATGCCTCACGTAGCGCTTCCGACCAGGACGCGGAGAGATTCTTGAAGTACTCGTCGTCCTGTTCAATGCGGGCCTCGCGGCGCAAGTCGAGACTGTCGCGCTCGTATATAAGAACGTCGATCGGCAGTCCAACAGACAAGTTGGAGCGCAGCGTGGAATCGAACGATAGCAAGATGAGCCTTACTGCCTCGCCTAAGCGCATGGTCGGCTGTGCCACCCGGGCGAGGATCGGTTTGCCGTACTTGTGCTCGCCGATCTGAAAATAGGGCGTGTCGTCGGTTACCTCGATGAAGTTGCCTTCCGCGTAGATCTGGAACAGGCGAGGAGGTTCTGATTTGATCTGCCCCCCTAAGATAAATGACCCAGCAAAATTAGTCTTGGCCGCTTCGACCGCAGGTCCGTCAAGGGAACGCACCTCGCGTACCGCATCGCCGACGAATCGTGCAGCACGGTACATCGACGGCACCGTCAGCATAGTCGTTGCGTCGGGATCGGCGTCGATCGATTGCTCGTTCAAAAGACTGATGACCGACTGGGTCAGCGACAGATTGCCGGCTGCCAGCAAGATGATTGCGCGATCGCCCGGCACGCACCAAAAGTGAATCTTTCGATATCGGGCAACATTGTCGACGCCGGCGTTCGTGCGCGTGTCGGCGGCGAACACAAGACCGCGATTCAGTCGCATCGCAACGCAATAGGTCATCGCAATCCCCTCGACCTGTTATTGGAGCCCTTCGGCCACGATTGGCACGCAATGTGTCACTGCTGAGCGCTTTGCTGCTGGACTTCGACGAGAACGTCAAGCACCTCGTCGGTCCCTCCGCGGCGCGTATCCCTGATGGGAGCGGCAGATCCGGCATCTAGCCCACAGGCCAGATTGACATAGTGGTCGGTGGGACAGATCCCATTGGCCGGATCGAACCCGAGCCAACCCAGCCCCTCGATATATGCTTCCGCCCAAGCATGGTGGGCTTCAGATGGCTCGTCCGTATCGGTGAGAAAGTAACCATTTGCGTAGCGGGCCGGGACGCCCATGACCCGGGCCGCCAGAACCATGGACCTCTTTGATGACTAACTCAGGCCAGTGTTCCAACACGTAGGCGAGATCTTCGGCTTTTCAGCAGTTGTAGGTCGGCACATTCTGCAGGATTGGTGCACGGCCCGTGTAGAATTGGATAATCTCGGGGATGTAACTGTAAATCGCCTTATCGTCGGCAATGCCGGCACCAGGTGCGCTGACGATCGTTACGCGACCCCCACGGTAGAGGTCGAAGAGACCGGGGACTCCTAGAACTGAATCGGGCCGAAACACCAACGGGTCGAGAAATTCATCGTCAATGCGCCGATAAAGAACGTCGACCTGCGTCGGCCCGAGTATCGTCTTCATCTGCAGAGCGCCGTCAAGAACGACGAAATCCTGGCCCTCGACCAGCTCGACGCCCATCTGATCAGCGAGAAACGAATGCTCGTAGTAGGCGCTGTTAAAAGGACCGGGGGCAAGAAGGGCGATCGTCGGCTCGCGATCGAGATCGCGCGGGGCGACGCTTTCCAGCGTCTTTAGCAAATTCTCCGGATAGTTCTCGACGGCGGCGACACGGTTCTTGGAAAAGAGATCGGGAAACATGTGCATCATCGTTTTCCGATTCTCCAGCATGTAGGAGACGCCATACGGCGTGCGCGTGTTATCCTCCAGTACGAAGAAATCTTTCTCGCTCGTGCGCACGATGTCGATGCCAATAACGTGACTGTAGATGCCAAGCGGCGGCTCTGCGCCCACCATCTCGGGTATGAACGCACTGTTGGACATGACAAGTTCCTCGGGGATGCGCCCGGCCTTGATGATCTCCTGGCGGTGGTAGATGTCCTACATGAATGCATTGAGCGCACGCACACGTTGTTCAATGCCCACCGTGAGGCGGCGCCATTCAGATGCGGACAGAATCCGCGGAATGATATCAAAGGGAATGAGCCGCTCGCCTGCGTCCTCGTTGCCGTAAACGGAGAACGTTATGCCGGTGCGACGGAAGAGGGTCTCGGCCTCGACTGACTTCCGCTTGAGAGCCTCAAGCCTTTGCGTGCCAAGCCACTCTGCAAAGGCAGAATAGGGCGATCGAACGCCCTGCCCGCCATTGCCGTTCATTTCGTCGAATGCTTGTCGCAACAGGCCCTCACGATTTACACACGAAGTTCGCCACTGCGATTAGCAGGCCGACGTACCGATGCCTATAAATTGGAGCATTAACGCACGCTCATCACACCGCGCACTGCCTGCGCAAGAGGCAGGTGCCTAAGGGAACAGCAGACGGTGCGCGCCACCAACAGCGACGAGCACACGCAAAAACGGAATGGGCAGTAGACTCTAGAACAGTCCTACGATCTGACCTTCAGCGTTAATCTTGATGGATTCAGCCGCCGGCACACGCGGCAATCCGGGCATGGTCATGATCTGGCCCGTGATGACAACGATGAACTCAGCACCGGCCGACAATCGAAGCTCGCGCACTGGCACCACGTGCCCCGTTGGCGCCCCGCGCTTAGTTGGATCGGTCGAGAACGAATACTGAGTCTTCGCCATGCACACGGGCAAGTTTCCAAAACCTGCCGCCTCCAGGTCCTTAAAGGCGGTTTCGACAGAGGCATCGCACGCAATGTCGGAAGCACCGTAGATCTCGGTCGCGATCGTCTTGACCTTATCGCGCAGCGACATCTCGTCTGGGTAGAGCGGCTTGAAGGCGGCCTTACCGCTGTCGACGACCTCCACAATGTGATGCGCTAACGCCTCGGTTCCGGCGCCGCCCTCGGCCCAGTGGTTGCACATGAAGGCCCTGGTGCCAACGCTCTCGGCCACCTTCATGACCTCTTGAATTTCCGCATCCGTGTCGCTGATGAAACGATTGACGCCGACAACAGCCGGCACGCCGAACTTGGCGATATTCTCCAGATGCCGCTTGAGGTTCTCGCAGCCCTTGCTCACGGCCGCCACGTTCTCGTCCTTCAGAGCGTCCTTGGCGACGCCGCCGTGCATCTTCAAAGCACGCACGGTTGCGACAAGCACGACGGCGTCGGGCGTAAGCCCCGCTTTGCGGCACTTGATGTCGAAGAATTTCTCAGCTCCCAGATCGGCTCCGAAGCCGGCTTCTGTCACCACATAGTCGGCGAGTTTGAGCGCCGTCTTTGTGGCCAGCACCGAGTTGCAACCATGCGCAATGTTGGCGAAGGGACCGCCGTGGATGAAGACCGGGTTGCTCTCAAGCGTCTGCACCAGGTTTGGCATCAGCGCGTCTTTAAGCAGCACGGTCATGGCGCCGTCAGCCTTAATCTCGCGCGCACGGATCGGCTTCTTATCGCGCGTGTAGCCAACGATGATATTGCCCAGGCGGCGCTCGAGATCCTTCAGGTCGAGTGACAAGCAGAGGATGGCCATAACCTCGGAAGCGACAGTAATGTCGAAACCGTCTTGACGCGGGAAGCCATTGGTCACACCGCCCAGCGAATTGACGATCGAGCGCAGCGCCCGATCGTTCATATCAAGGACGCGCCGCCACCCCACGCGCCGGCTGTCCAATCCCAATGCGTTGCCCCAATAGATGTGGTTGTCCACCATCGCTGACAGCAAGTTGTGCGCTGAGGTGATGGCGTGGAAATCGCCGGTAAAGTGGAGATTGATATCCTCCATAGGCACGACCTGAGCGTACCCGCCGCCGGCCGCGCCACCCTTGATGCCGAAACAGGGTCCAAGCGAGGGCTCGCGCAGACACATCATCGTTTTCTTGCCGATGCGATTGAGCCCATCGCCCAAGCCCACTGTCGTCGTCGTCTTACCTTCGCCAGCCGGCGTCGGACTGATAGCGGTGACAAGGATGAGCTTGCCGCCCTTCCCATCTTTCAAGGAATTGATGTAGTCGAACGAAACCTTGGCCTTTGTCGTCCCAAACGGCACGAGCGCCTCGGCGGGAATTGCGGCTTTGGCGGCTACCTCGGTAATCGGCTTCATCGTTGCCGCACGGGCAATCTCAATGTCGGACTTTACGGTCACGGTTCTTATTCCTCCCAAAAGTGCTCTTTATTGACGGCACCAATCGAATAGAACGGCGAGGGGCCGGCAGGCCGCGCTCCCGTCCCGATATTGGCGTCTTGAACCTCGCGCGCCAAGTCTCGACTTGCAGGCAGACGCGATGCCGCACTGCATCATGCATCGAAATGGCTAGTCTGGGCCACCACGGTGCGCGCCACTTCGTGCTCTCATAACAAGAAGTCCTACTGCGATGACGAACGAAGCGCCAACAGTCGCACACCAAAGTTCGAACGTGTGAAAGTTGATATCGAGCTTGTCGGTGATCGTCGTCACATAAGGTTGCAGCACCTTCTCACCGACGATGAGCTCGCCGGCGATCCACCCTAAAAGTGCCGCTCCGCCCCAAACAAGCATTGGGAAACGCGACAGTAGCGCCATGATGAAGGTCGATCCGCCGACAACGAGCGGGATGCTGATTAAGAGCCCCATCACAATCAGACTCCAGGGCACCTCGAAAAATAACCCATACTCCGATTTATGCGAGTCTGATGCCTGACAGATTGATTCGGGCGGGGCACGATGGCGCAGATTGGGTTTTTCGATTCCGACAGGCGGCTTGAGCTTCTGTCGAAGAAAGGTGATCG
>JAAERO010000454.1 GCA_024230315.1 Hyphomicrobium sp. | reverse complement strand
CGCGCTTCTTGAACGCCACACTCCATCGACGACGTGGGGTCCTTGATCTTGATGCCATGAGGTAAGTGTCCGCTTAAATCCAAGTGGACACTATGATTGCGTTCGCAGGGCTATGTAAGGCGCCGTTGGCCGGACGCTTACGTTTCAAGTCCAGAACAACTACCCGCTTGCACGCGCCTGCATTGAGGCCCGCAGCCATTACGTTGATCTGGCTGATGCCCGCGCGTTCGTCACAGGCATCAAAGTGCTCGACCAAGCCGCCCGCAAAGCGAAAGTTTGCGTCGTCAGCGGGGCGAGTTCAGTGCCCGGTGTCTCGTCTGCGGTGGTATGCAAATTCGCAGGCACTTTCAGGAGTCTGGACAAAGTCGAGATCGGGATCTCGCCCGGCAATAGCTTTGATCCTGGCGCGGCTACGGCAACGTCGATCCTCAGACAGCTCGGAAAGCCGTTCCCTTTGCGCTGCAACGGTCGAGAGGAAATCGCCTACGGTTGGCAGGGATTGCGCCGCCACTCCTTTCTCGAAATTGGCACGCGTTGGATGTGCGACGTCGAAGTCCCAGACCTCGACCTGTTACCGGCGCACTACCCGTCGCTGCAAACGGCGCGCTTTTCAGCCGGTGTCGAAGTCGGCCTTTTTCACCTGGGACTGTGGTCGCTTTCATGGCTTGTACGTGCCGGCCTTGCGCGAAATCCTGCCGCTCTTGCTAAGCCTGTAGACGGCGGCGCAATACTGGGCCAGTGGAGCGGCGGCTTATTGCAGCTGCGTGGCGGTTTAAAAGCCGGCCACTGGCTAGGCTGATCTTTTCCGAATCGGGAGGGGTTAGCGGGGATGTATACCGTGGAGACGTATG
>JAAERO010000453.1 GCA_024230315.1 Hyphomicrobium sp. | reverse complement strand
TGGCCGCCTTGTCGCGCGATGTCTCGAAAACATGGTGGCAAGACAACCACTCACGATGCGTCGCCTCATTCAAGACACCCACGAATGCCGGGCATTCGAAGGTGTCTCCTATTGAACCGGACTAAAGCGGAGAGGTATGCTCACCGCGCCTTACCCGTGTCTCTGAAGGATAGGGTTTGCGACGTTTGGCCGAGATCTCAAAAGGAGGCCTGGTCGTCGAAATTGCGTATCTTTGCCATGGTCGTCCTCCATCGTTTGCTTGTGGAAGGTTGGTTGGGCCAGTGTCGATACGCACAGAGTTTGCTTGTCTGATGGCAGTACGCTTGCGATTCCCCCCGCCCAATGTGCTTCCGTCTTGACGTTGAGAGCGAAGCAGCCCACGAACAAACCATGACCGACCGGCTCGTCACCAGTGCCAAGCGTGACGCGGACGCCACCGAGGTGTCCTTGCGGCCGCAGTCGCTCGACGCGTTTATTGGACAAGAGCAGGCGCGCGCCAACCTGAGGGTTTTCATTCAGGCTGCGCGCGATCGCGGGGAAGCGCTCGATCACGTTCTGTTTGCAGGGCCGCCGGGTCTCGGCAAGACGACGCTGGCGCAGATCCTTTCAAAAGAACTGGGCGTCGGATTTCGAGCAACGTCGGGTCCGGTTATTTCCAAGGCCGGCGACTTGGCCGCGCTGCTCACCAATCTGGAAGAGCGCGACGTTCTCTTTATCGACGAGATTCACCGTCTCAACCCTGCCGTGGAAGAAATTCTCTATCCCGCGCTGGAGGACTTCCAGCTCGATCTCATTATTGGGGAGGGGCCTGCAGCACGCTCCGTGCGCATCGACCTTGCCAAGTTTACGCTCGTTGGCGCCACGACGCGTCTCGGTCTGCTAACGACGCCCTTGCGCGATCGCTTTGGCATTCCCGTCCGTCTCAACTTCTATACGGTGGAAGAACTTGAACTGGTGGTAAGGCGCGGTGCGCGCGTGCTCGGCGCCAGCATCGGCGATGACGGCGCCCACGAGATAGCGCGCCGCGCGCGGGGGACTCCGCGCATTGCCGGCCGCTTGCTCCGTCGCGTGCGCGACTTTGCCGCTGTGGCTGACGCTCCCACCATCGATGCCAAGTTGGCGGACAATGCGCTGGCAGCGCTTGAGGTCGACAATGAGGGCCTCGACGCACTCGATCGCCGCTACCTTGCCTGCATCGCCCAGGCGCATGATGGTGGTCCCGTGGGCATTGAAACCCTTGCAGCTGCGCTCTCTGAGCCGCGCGATGCGCTCGAAGAACTGGTCGAGCCCTACCTGCTGCAACAGGGCTTTATCAGCCGCACGCCGCGTGGACGCATTGCCACGCTTAAGGCTTACCGGCATTTGGGGCTTTCGGGGCCGCAGCGCATGTCGACCCCGCAGGTCGCCCTCTTTGAAGAGGATGCCTCTGACGAGGGCGAACCGGGCGAGGGCGGGCCGCAGGCGGGGATCGGCTGACCTTACTTAGCGCCGCCGCTTTTTTGTAGTGGCTTTGCCTCGAATTCGGCACGCATGCGCGCTACGACGATGGCAGGATGACGACGGGGGAAGGACCCACCAACTTGCTCTCGCGCAGACAGTTCCTCTCAACACTGGGCGTGTCGACAGTAGCCGTCACCGGCTTTGGCGGCTACGCGGTTGCCGAGTCCTGGAGCACGTGCGTCACGCGCTACCGCGTCGCGCCGCCGCGCTGGCCGGCCGGTCTGTCCTTGAAGCTTGCTGTCATTGCCGACCTGCACGCTTGCGAACCGTTCATGGGTGTCGACCGCATTCGCGGCATCGTCGAGGCCACAAACGCCCTTCAACCCGATTGCGTTTTGCTGCTCGGTGATTATGTCGCCAGCCACGGCATGAGCCGCTATGCGCAGCCCGTCGCCCACAGGGATTGGGCCCGTGCGCTTGGCGGACTTACAGCGCCGCTGGGTGTGCATGCCATACTTGGAAATCACGACTGGTGGGACGACTTAGAGGCGCAGCGCCGCCGTTGCGGGCCGACGCGTGCTGGACTGGCGCTGCAAGATGCCGGCATCGCATTCTATGAAAACGACAGTGTGCGCTTGCAAAAGGATGGAAAGAGTTTCTGGCTTGCCGGTCTCGGCGATCAATTGGCCCTGACATCGAAGACCCCCGCGCGTGACGGTGCGAAGCGCTATGTAGGTGTCGACGATCTCGGTGCTACGCTTGGCAGAGTGAGCGACAACGCGCCTTTGATCCTTATGATCCACGAGCCTGACATCTTTAACTCCGTTCCTGATCGCGTGTCGCTAACGCTGGCTGGACATACCCATGGTGGTCAGGTGCGCGTGTTTGATTATGCGCCGATCGTCCCGTCCCGCTTTGGCCAGCGTTACCTTTACGGTCACATTGTGGAGGACGGCCGCCACCTTGTCGTCTCCGCTGGTCTGGGATGCAGCGACTTGCCGGTTCGCTTAGGTTCTCCACCAGAGATCGTCATGATCGAGGTCGCTGCCTGATGAGTGATGAACGCTGGCCCGATCTTGCTGGGCGCCTTGTCGAGGATCCGGCGGGTCGTCACCATGTGCTGCCGGTGCGCGTATATTTCGAGGATACCGACTTCTCCGGCCTCGTCTATCACGGCAGCTACGTACGTTGGTGCGAGCGGGGCCGCTCGGATTTCCTCCGGCTCTTGGGCGGCGACCACCACCGCCTTATCGACGGCTCAGGCAGCGGGGAGCCCGCCGCCTTTGTCGTGCGCCGCATGAGCTTCGACTTCCGCAAGCCCGCCAGCATTGACGAAGTGCTGGAGGTCATTACCAAGGTGAAGGAGGTTGGCGCGGCAAGCCTGACGTTGGCCCAAACCGTTACTCGTGAGGGCAGCCCCCTCGTCGAGGCGGAAGTCACCGTCGTCCTCGTTTCGGTCTCAGGCAAACCTTTGCGCATCTCAGCCACGCTGCGCGAGGCTTTCGGGCGCTCGCTGACAGCGTAGTCCACGAAGAGTTGTGTTTGGGCGGCTCGCTGGCGTTCCTTTTGGTTGACACCTGCGATCATTCATTTATGGGCTATCCATCGCTGTTTCTGTTAGGTCAGCCCAGTTGATCTATCATCGACGCTTCTCAAAATTCTCGAGGAAAACAAATGGCCGTAAAACCCGCTCCCAAGTCTAAACCCGCGTTCAAGTCCAAGCCCGCGTCCAAGTCCAAGCCCGCGGCCAAGGTTGAAACCATCACTCTGCGTCAGCTTGGCGCTGCGCTCGCTGAGGCTCACGACATGCCCAAGAAGCAGGGCATCGCCGTGCTTGAGGACATGGTGGCGATAATCACCAAGCACCTCAAGAAGGGTGCCAAGATACGCATCACCGGCCTTGGCATTCTGCAGGTGAGAAAGCGCCCGGCGCGCATGGGCCGCAACCCGGCGACGGGCGAGGCGATCAAGATCAAAGCGTCCAAGAAAGTTGCTTTCCGCGCTGCCAAGGACCTCAAAGAGGCGGTTTGACCGGCCCTCAGGTTCTGGCAACGTTCGAGGAAATGGCTGCATTTGCGCGCTGGGGCCAATGCTTAAGCGTGCAGATGTTTGTGGATGGCGTTTGAACGGTGCTGGAACCAGAGAACCGGGAGCTGGCTCCGTCAAACTCCCAGTAATCAGCCTCACATTGCCCCCCACCAAGCCCTCGTTTGGCCAAATTGAGTAGCAACATGCCGGCTTTGGGGGAGCGGGCATCGCGCGGCAGGCTCTGCCTCTACTCTAGGCAACGGGCGCTGCGATGGGCCCGGCGCGTATTTTGCTGCCCGCACCTTTGGGCGGTCTTCGCCGATTAATGGATACAGCGATGAACCCTACCGATCTCGCAAAAGAAGCCATCGGGTCTGCTACAGTGGGCGGGTTTTCATTTCTTGAACTCTTCCTGCAAGCTCACGTCGTTGTCCAGATAGTGATGCTGGGGCTGCTCATCGCCTCGGTCTGGTCGTGGGCTATCGTCGTTGAAAAGCTGGTTGCATTCCGCCGTGCACGCCGGGAGTCGGAATACTTTGAAAACATGTTCTGGTCCGGCCAGTCGCTCGACGAGCTTTACGGAGCGTTGTCGCGTTCCAAGACCATTACGACGGCAGCGCTGTTCGTCGCTGCCATGCGCGAATGGAAACGCTCCGTGGAGGGGAATATTCAGGCGCTTGGCGGCATTCAGTTGCGCGTCGACAAAGTAATGGACGTGACTATCAACCGCGAGATGGAACGCCTCGACCGCCGGCTTTTGTTTCTCGCAACCGTTGGCGCGACAGCGCCCTTCGTTGGGCTGTTCGGCACGGTGTGGGGGATAATGACGAGCTTTCAGGCAATCGCGGTGTCGAAAAACACCAGCCTTGTCGTCGTTGCGCCGGGCATCGCGGAGGCCCTGTTCGCCACTGCACTGGGGCTTTTGGCCGCCATTCCTGCAGTCATTTTCTACAATATGTTCTCAGCGGAATCCGCGCAGATTTCTCATCGTTTGGAGGCGTTTGCAGACGAGTTCTCGGCCATCGTTTCACGGCAGATCGATGTCAGATCATAGTATCGCAATCGTAGGGCCGAACATGACGTTTAGACAGACACCAAGCGCGCGAGAATCAAAGGGTTGGGCATGGGTGTGAACATCAAGGCAGGGGGCCAAGCATCCGGCGCGCGTCGCCGGCGTGGACGCCGCCATGCGCCCATGAGCGATATCAACGTCACGCCCATGGTCGACGTGATGCTCGTGCTCATGATCATCTTCATGGTTGCCGCTCCGCTGCTCCAGGTCGGTGTTCCTATCGAGCTGCCGCAGTCCAAGGGCAAGCAGCTCAAGTCCAGCCAGGAGCCGCTCGCTATTAGTGTGAAGACCGACGGCAGCGTCTACATCGGCGAGACCCCGATCGAATTGGACGAGATTGCAGCGAAGCTCAAGGCCATCGCCAAGAACGGTTACGACGAGCAGATCTTCGTGCGCGGCGATAAGGGCGCGACCTACGGTGTGGTCATGCGCGTGATGGGTCGCATCAGCGCCGGCGGCTTTCACAAGTTGTCGCTTGTGACCGAGGTGGAGGAGGGAGGCTAGGGACGTGTACCTTGGGCTCCTCATCTCATTCGTGGGCCACACGGCGCTGCTGGCCTGGGCCATGATCTCGGTTCAACAGCCGCCGGAGCTTCCCGATACGGTGACGATCGAAGCGACGATCGTGACTCCGTCCGAGTTTACCCGGCTCAAGCAGGGCAATCCCGATTCCAAGAAGCTAGAGGCGAAGGCCAAAGAGGAGCCCAAGCCGGAGGTCTCCAAAAAGGAGGCCCCTAAGCCCAAGCCGGAAACAGCACCCCCGCCGCCCGAGCCCGAAGCGGCCCAACCCCCACCATCGCCCAAAGAAGATGTGATCGCCAAGAAGATTGAGGAGGAGCGCGTCGCGGCGTTGAAGATTGAGGCGAAGCGCAAGAAGAAGGCTGAGGCGAAGAAGAAAGCGGAAAAGAAGCGCAAGGCCGAGGAAAAAAAGAAGAAGGCAGAGAAAAAGCGGAAGGCCAAGGAGAAGAAGCGCAAAAAGCTCGCCGATGCCAAGCGGAAGGCAGCAGAGGCCAAAAAGAAAAAGAAGAAAAAGTTCGACGCCAACCGCATCGCCGCACTCATCGACAAGAGCCCGGACAAGCGCGGGGCGCCGCGCACGTCAACGCCGCCGACGAAACCGACCGATTTTAAGGGCCCGACGGCCGGCGTTCGGCGAGGCACCGATTCGGTGTTGTCGGCGCGCGAGCAGGACCTGCTGAAATCCCAGCTCAGCGGCCAGTTGAGGCGCTGCTGGCATTTGCCGGGCGGAGGCGGTGGCATCGAGACGATGGTCGTCACTTTGAGTTGGAGCTTGAAGCAGGATGGCTCGCTCGATGGTGCGCCTAAGATCGTACGGCCGCAATCAGGCCCTGTTTTTCAGATTGCTGCGGAGGCGGCAATGCGGGCGGTGACGCGATGCGCTCCCTTCGATCTTCCCCGCGAAAAGTATGCGGTCTGGAAATCGGTTACCTGGAGCTTCGACCCGCGCGACATGATGTAGGCAGTGATTCGGAACTGCGCGCCTTTTGAAGGACGAGAGATGACTGGCCGGACGCGACAAACCTTTGCCTGGATGTTGGTTGCCGTGTTGCTGTGTACGCCGATGGTGGTGCACGCGCAGGGCGCCGGGGGCGGTTTGACCGGTACGCAGCGGCAGGGCACGCTCGCGCCGATCCCAATCGCCATACCTGAGTTCCTCGGCGAGGATCCCAAACTGGGGAGCGATGTTGCCGAAGTGGTCGCCGCCGACCTGGAGCGGTCCGGTCTCTTCGATTCCCTCGAACGCGCCTCGTTCTTGGAACGCGTGCGCGATGTAAATGCCGCTCCGCGCTTTCCCGACTGGCGCGCGATTCAGACAGATGCGCTGGTTGTAGGTCGTGTTAACCGGGGCGATGACGGCCGTATCGTCGCTGAGTTTCGTCTTTGGGACGTGGCGACAGGCAAGCAGCTTGCCGGTCAACGATTTGCGACAAGCGCGCAGAACTGGCGCCGAATCGGCCACATCATTGCAGATCAGGTCTATGAACGCCTGACGGGTGAGAAGGGCTACTTCGACACGCGCGTCGTCTTTATTGACGAAACGGGTCCCAAGGACAAACGCGTCAAGCGGCTGGCGATTATGGACCAGGACGGTAAGAACCTGCGCCTCTTGAGTAACGGCCGCGAGTTGGTGCTCACGCCGCGTTTCAGCCCGACGAACCAAGAGATCACCTTTATGTCCTACGGCGAGGGTCAGCCGCGGGTGGTCTTGATGAACCTGGTAACGGGCAAGCGCCAGATCGTCGGTGACTTCCCCGGCATGACGTTCGCACCGCGATTCTCACCCGACGGCCAGCGCATCGTCATGAGCCTTCAGTCCGGGGGCAACTCGAGCATCTATGAGATGGACTTGCGAACGCGGCAGAAGCGCCGCCTCACCCAGGGGGGGGCTATCGACACGGGTCCGAGCTACTCGCCCGATGGGCGCCAGATCGTGTTTGAGACCGATCGCGAAGGTTCCCAGCAGATCTATGTGATGAACTCTGATGGTTCGAACCCGCATCGCATCAGCTCAAGCCAAGGACGATACTCAACGCCGGTCTGGTCGCCGCGTGGCGATTACATCGCGTTTACTAAGCAACTCTACGGGCGGTTCCTGATAGGGGTTATGCGCCCCGATGGCACAGGCGAGCGTATTCTGACAGAGGGCTTTCATAATGAGGGCCCGACCTGGGCGCCCAACGGACGTGTGCTGATGTTCTTTCGCGAATCGCCAGGTGCGAAGGGCGGCCCCCGAATCCTTTCGGTCGATTTGACGGGTTACAACGAGCGAATTGTTCCGACTCCGTCATTTGCATCCGATCCTGCGTGGTCGCCGCTTCTGAAATGAACCATCTTTTAACGTCAAATTAACTGCATCCGGTATTGAATGTGGGACGACTTTCCCCGAGTGCATGGGGAATTTTATTGCGTGATTTCACGCTCTTATGAGATTGATCGAAATGTTGGTTAGGCATCTGAAGAGCGTTGAGCACGGCGTGGCATTTTCGCATCTACCGGCTTGGAAAACCGAGGCTAAATCGCCTCTGTTCTTGATCAAGACGGGCCGCGCCAGTACCCAAGAATGCGGCTAGTGCCGATCAAGCATCAGGAGATACTAACATGCAGGGTGTTAAGGGGCTGATCGTTCTGTCAGCAGTTGTTGCGGCTATCGCACTGAGCGCTTGCCGTCGTGAAGAGCCAGTGCCGTTGAAGCTCGGTGCTGAAATGCCTGTAGCCACGCAGCCCGCTCACTAAGAGCAGGCGGTAAGGCCAGGACAACATAAGGGGAGAATATCATGAAGAGTGCTATCGTGCTCGCTGTCGTCGTTGCGGCTGTTGCTCTGGGCGCTTGCCGTCGTGAAGAGCCCGTGCCGTTGAAGCTTGGCGTTGATTTGCCAGCAGCTGCTGACATTCAATAGTCTCGCTAAGCGCGACATATACAAGCCTTATCCTCCCGTAGCCTTGTGCACGGGAGGCCAGTTTCGAGACCGAGATGTTGATGCTTCCAGCGTCACATTTCGGTCTTGATGTTTTTGGGGACATTGTTGGCCGGTTGGTGGTCTGTAACCCTGATTCTCCCGTAAGGATAGACAGCGAGTTGGCGGCGTGGAGCCAGGTGATTGACGATTAGCGCCTTGTGAGGGCCGCAATGAACGACGTGCGAAGGGCCTGCTGAGCTTCTAGGTCCCTGGAAATTGGCCATATTTTTGTACGAACGATCAGCTAACTCCGCTTTTGACATGGAACTGTCGCCCTGCGCTGGTGTCGAGTAGCGGGGCGACGAAGGGATAGATGATGGCTAATTCAGCCTGCCTGGACCGCGCAGTGCGATTGCTCGTGATTGTTCTTGCCTGCTTTGCGGTTGCAGCTTGTGCCAATCAGAACGCCAAGCCGGAGTCCGCGCTTACGGGGCGCGATGGCTCAGTGAAGCCGGGCACACAGCGCGATTTCAGCGTCAATATTGGCGACATCGTCTATTTCACCACCGACAGCAGCGATCTGACGCCAGAAGCCTCAACCACTTTACAAAAACAGGCCCGCTGGTTGGCGCAATACCCACAATTCACGATCACGATCGAAGGCCACGCCGATGAGCGCGGCACCCGGGAGTACAACATTGCGCTGGGGGCACGTCGTGCGACCACCGTTCGCAATTTCTTGGCCCGGACCGGTGTGAACGGGTCCCGGATTCGCACGATCTCCTACGGCAAAGAGCGTCCCGTCGCCGTATGCAACGATATTTCTTGTTGGTCCCAGAATCGGCGCGCTCAGACCGTGCTGAATAGCCGGCCAGGCCCAATCGCATCTGGTAACTAGGCCGCGTGCGCCAATCTCGCATATTTGCGCAAGAACGGCTGCGTGCCCTAGAGCAAGATCGTTCTTGATGGAATCGCTTAAGCCTTCGCGCGGGAGGTCTGCGGCAAGAACGTGAATCTTGCTCTAAATCAAAAGTGTAGAGACTGATTCACGTTTCACTTGGACGCGCTAATAGCGCTTCTAAGTGAAACGATCAGGCTCTAGCCGTTTGCGCCAGTCTCCAGGCAAACTTTGGCCTCAATGGATGGCCATGAATTGTGCTCAATTTCGTTAGTTTGGTAAGCGTCCGGCCAACGGCGCCTTACATAGCCCTGCGAACGCAATCATAGTGTCCACTTGGATTTAAGCGGACACTTACCTCATGGCATCAAGATCAAGGACCCCACGTCGTCGATGGAGTGTGGCGTTCAAGAAGCGCG
>JAAERO010000452.1 GCA_024230315.1 Hyphomicrobium sp. | reverse complement strand
CTGATGCGGCAACCTTGGAATTCCAGCTTCACGCGACGGTCAAAATCAAGGTCGAGACGACTGTTTTCGCTTTCACCCGCAAGGTGTGACAAGACTGCCCCCAAATCATAGCCCCAAACGACTGAACCATAACGGAATTACGCCACTAGCGCAGCAGATATCCGGCGTCTACCTGGGGAATGCTGGTTTAGGCATGTTGGTATCCTTCAATACTGTTCAGTTTGTCGCCGGGCGTCGTCACGACAATGACCCGACCATTTGTGCTCATGCAGACCTACAGTGTGTTGCTCTGCGCACCATTCCAATTGCGCGATCTTGGGCATGATTGCAGCCGCAGCCGGTACTGTCAGGACGCGGCTGCTTCACCCTTTCTCATCCCCGGCAACAGGCATCTCGACAACGTTGACCTCATCGTCGTCTTCCTCATCCAGCTCGAGAATGAGGTCAGGTTTTTCGGATGCGATCACGGTCTCGGTGTCCTCGGTCTTCGCCGGCTCATCGGAATCCAGCTTCGCCGCCTCTTCTTCCGCTGCGACGACAGGCGCGGGCTGAACAATGGGGAGATGATGGAAGGCACTGCGGCTCGTCTTCCATGCTGCCTTCGGCTCGCTTGAACGTGCGGGCGGGGGCAGAAAGGTAGTATGGCAGATGGGGCACGTGATGGGGTCGCGCATGAGGTCGTAGAAACCCGCACCGCACGCCTTGTTCTGGCACGTTCTCTTGGTGCCGCGTTTGGTTTGCATTGACATCTTGTGTCTCTTTCACGTTCGCTGGTCGCGAGGTCCAAGTATCGTCGCTTCATTCAACCCGGGCGCGCGCACGTTGGATGACTCCTGGGCAGCGCGCTTTAGCTTCTAGGCTGTATATTCTGCGCAGCCTCTGCCATGAGCCGCCCAAGCTCTTGCGCCTGAAGTGCATAGTTCTGCATCTGCGTCTGTGCATAGCGGCTTTGTATGGCAAGCACATCCTGGAAGTCCTTTGCATTCGCGAGCTCGCTTGCAAACGCGAGACTTGCCTCGGCGTTCTGCTTGCCAAATCTGATCGCCCGTTCTTGGACGACCTTGAACCCAGATTGTAGACGGCGGCGCAATACTGGGCCAGTGGAGCGGCGGCTTATTGCAGCTGCGTGGCGGTTTAAAAGCCGGCCACTGGCTAGGCTGATCTTTTCCGAATCGGGAGGGGTTAGCGGGGATGTATACCGTGGAGACGTAT
>JAAERO010000451.1 GCA_024230315.1 Hyphomicrobium sp. | reverse complement strand
TCTTCCGCTTCTCAGCCAAGCTCCAGTGCCGCCTCGTTTCAGCGACGACGTCAAACCGTCGATCAAAATCATCCCCAGACATACCCACTAACTCATTCTCCCAACGCGAAAACCACGCTTAAGAAGAACTACGTCTTAGTCCTCCCGCAAGGCGGTCTTCACCGGATGCGTACGCCGCGATGCGTGATTACGCGATCCAACGACTAGACCAAGCGCGTTCTCACACAGCCTGGACCCAAAGCGGACATCATAACCCTTCGCTCGGAGACCATCTAACGGCGCCCAAGATAATTTTGATCAGCGGAGCGATAAACGTCGCAGGCGCCAGGAATGGCGTCTTGGTCACAACGAGCCCTTGGTCGCGAGATAATGCATCTCGCGCGCTAGCGCCAGGACGGCGTTGTGATCCACCCCCAGTGAAGTGGTCCGACTCGAAGTATGGGTTTTAGCCCTGAGGAGGACTGATTATGCCAAAGAAGCACCACAAGCCTGAAGAGATTGTTTCCAAGCTGCGTCAGATTGACGTTTTACATTCGCAGGGC
>JAAERO010000450.1 GCA_024230315.1 Hyphomicrobium sp. | reverse complement strand
GGGACGCATCGGATTTTGCTTCACCCGTTGGGTGCACCATTATGACCCCGCATCTATTCGCCTAAGATGCTGATGATAATATCTGAATCGGTAAGTTGGGCCTCTCTCTAACCGACTTATCTGGGCAATGCGGGCTCACTCTGGGCGGGTTGGGCTTGCTCGGCGGACGCCTTATGGCGTGCGTGCCACTTTTCACGAAGTGTCTGGAAGAAGAAATAGAGCACCGGGATAAAGAAAAGCCCAACGATCGAATCGAAAACCATGCCCGAGAAGACGACGACACCGATCGAGATTCGGCTTGAGGCGCCCGCGCCAGACGCGAACACCAAAGGCAAAACACCGATTATGAAGCAAAGTCCGGTCATGCTGACGGGCCGGAAGCGGGTGCGTGCCGAGCTGAGAGCGGCTTGCGTAATCGATTCGCCTTCTTCGCGGCGCACGCGCGAAAACTCAACCAGCATGATGGCCTTTTTCGCCGCCAGGCCGATGAGCAAAACGATGCCGATCTGCGCATAAAGATTGTTATTGAGAAGCGTGATGAAGTAGAGCGGCAACAACGCGCCGAAAACGGCGAATGTAGCCGATGCCATGACCGACATCGGCAGGCTCCAGCTCTCGTATTGAGCGACGAGGAAAAGGTAGGCAAACGTAAAGGCCAACAGGAAGACGTAGACCATCAAGCCTGTTGATTTGACCTCTTGATATGACATGGCGGTCCATTCAACACCATATCCTTCAGGAAGCTCGTTCTTGGCAATTTCCTCGAGCGCCGTGATCGCTTGGCCTGAACTGTAGCCGACCGCCGACATACCTTGCAGCTGGGCCGTATTGATAAGGTTGTAGCGATTGATGGCTTCGGGCCCCAAGATGGATTTGACTTCAATGAGTGCGGCGAGCGGGACCATGTCGCCACTGGCGTTCTTAACCTGGATGCGGCCAATGTCGGGGAGTGCGTCCCGGTATCCGGCCTCCGCGGAGATAATCACCCAATAAAGCTTGTTGTAGAGGTTAAAGTTGTTGACGTAGTAAGATCCGAGGTTCGCGGCGAGCGCGTTGAAGATCGTGTTGATCGGCACCCCGAGCGACTCTGCTTTATCGCGATCGATCTCGAGTTTGTACTGGGGAGCGCTGGCCGACAGTGTCGTAAACACGCGATTGAAGGTCGGGTTATCGTTTGCGGCAACAATCAGCGCGCGCGTCACGGCGGCGAGACTTTGTATGCCCTTATCGCCGTAGTCCTGCAGTTGGGCCGTAATGCCACCGGTGATCCCCAGCCCGTCGATGGGCGGCAACGGTAGGGTGAACGCCTCCGCGCCGGGGACTTCCGCCAGCCTCTCATCAATACGGTTCAAAATATTGTACCAGAGCAGCTTTTTGCTCGTTCGCTCACTCCATGGCGTGAGAACAGGGATGAGAAGCGCATAGTTCGAGCCGGCGCCGGCCAGAATGCTGTAACCGCTGACCGAGATGACGTCTTGGATGCCGTCCACCCGCTTGAGAATTTTCGTCATTTTGGCGCTCATCTCCTGCGTCCTATGCAGCGAGGCCCCATCGGGCAACTGTACATTGACCAGAAGGACGCCTTTGTCCTCCAGCGGCACAAATGAAGTCGGCACCACATTAACAAGATAAACAACGCCAGCAACGAAGAGGACGAAGACAATCATGGACGCCGCGATGTACCCAAGCATGAAGCGCACAATCGCCACGTAACCATCGCGGAACTTGTCGACCAATCGTGGAAACCAGCTGAGGATGCCCTTCTTGGGCTCTTTCGCGCCGGTGCGCAGGAGTGTGACGCACAGAACCGGTGCCAAAGTCAGCGCATTGATAGCCGATAGCGTAAAGGCGATCGTGATGGTGAGTGCGAACTGAAGATAGACCTCCCCTGTTATGCCCGGGAAGAAGCACACCGGCATAAACACAGCAAAGAGCACGAATGTGGTGGCGATGATCGGCCGCGTGACCTGCCCCATTGCCTTGAGCGTCGCCTCTCGCGGCGCCAGATTATCCGCGACCATGATGCGCTGGACGTTTTCGATAATCACGATGGAGTCGTCGACGACGAGCGTGATCGCCAGAATGATCGCCAACAGAGTGATCATGTTGGCCGAGAAACCGATACTAAAGAGCACCGCCATCGTACCGATGAGTGCGACGGGGATAGCAATCGCGGGGATCAGCGTCGTACGCCAGTTGGCGAGAAAGAGGAACGTAACGGCGACCACAAGGGCGCCCGTCATCAAAAGCGTCTTGATGATCTCCTCGACGGAAGCACGCACCGCCTTGGTGATGTCGTAGAGACGCGTGTACTCAACATCGGGCGGAAAGTTCTTGGAGATTTTCTCGAGCTCCTCATAGAGGAGATCTGCAACCTCCAGGGCATTAGCCCCCGATATCTGATAGATGCCGATCGTCGCGGCGGGCTTGTTATTCAGCGCAGAGGTTGCGTCATAGGATTGCGCTCCCAGCTCAATCTTGGCCACATCCTTAAGCCGCACCATCGAGCCGTCAGGATTGGCCGTGACGATGATCTTCTCAAACTCGCCAACCGAGTCGAGACGCCCCTTGGCCTCGAGCGTGAACTGAAAATCACTTTTACCAGCGTGGGGGGGAGCCGCAATCCGGCCCGGCGTCGCCTCAAGGCTTTGTGCCTGGATGGCGCTCGACACGTCAGCCGCTGTCAGGTTGAGGGCAGCCAGTTTGTTTGGATTAATCCATACGCGCATGCTGTAGGTGAGCGGGCCGAACTGCGAGACGTTGCCGACGCCGGGAAGGCGCGCAAGCGCGTCCTGCATTTCGATCGCAGCGTAGTTGCTTAGGAAAATCTCATCATGAGTACCCTTTGGCGAAATGAGATTGATCACCAACAGCAAACCGCTCGACTGCTTTCGTGTGGAGACGCCCTGCTGCGTCACTGCCTGCGGCAACTGCGGCTCGGCCAACTGCACTCGGTTTTGCACGTTGACCGCCGCGATATCCGGATTCGTGCCGATCTTGAACGTGACGGTTAGCTGATATTGCCCCGTGTTTGAGCTGACGGACGACATGTAGAGCATGTCATCCACGCCGTTCACCTGCTCCTCGATGGGCACTGCGACGGTCTTGGCGATGTCGGATGCGTTGGCACCGGGATACTGGGCGGTCACGACCACCTGCGGCGGCGCGATGTTTGGGTATTCGGCAACAGGAATGAAGTAGATAGCGAGCGCGCCCAAGAGCGTCGTCACGATCGCAATCACAATCGCGAATTTCGGCCGGTCAATGAAGAACTCGCTCAGCACCGCTTAGGCCTTCTGATCGACGGCATTGACGACCAAACCGGGAGTGACCTTCTGAATGCCGCCAACGATGACGCGCTCACCCTCGGTCAGTCCTTCCGTGACCACCCAGTCGCTGTCCACCTGTTGGCCCAGCTTGACAGTTCGCTTCTTAACAGTGTCGTTCTTGTCGACGACAAGCACATAGTAGCCGCTTTGATCCTGCTGAAGCGCGATTTGCGGCACGACGCGCGCCGTCTTCTTCTTGTCCGTCTTCACCGTCACGTTGACGAACTGCCCCGGGATCAGAATATGTTCAGAGTTGGGGAAGACGGCGCGCACCTCGATCGTATCGGTCGTCTGCTCAACCTGAATGCCAAGATAGTCGAGCTTGCCAGGCTGCGCGTACATGCTGCCATCGCTTAGCTGCAGATAAGGAGTGAGGGCCACCGTTGTCCCCTTCACCAGCCCTGCCTTGCGCGCCTCGATGAGATCCTTTTCGGCCACATAGAAAACAACGTAGATGGGGTCCATGCTGACGACGGTCGCCAGCGTCCCGGTGCTCGGGCTAACGAGATTGCCGACATCGATGTTCGCTGCGCTGACGCGCCCGTCGATGGGACTGCGTACTTCGGTGTAGCTCAGATTCAGCTTCGACGTCGCCAGCGCCGCTTCCGCCTTCTTCACGTTCGCTTTCCCTGTACCCAGCGTAGCGATCGAGGAGTCGAGCGTGGCCTGAGTCACGTCGTTGGTTTCTGCAAGCTTTTTGTTGCGCTCATACTCGATTTGATCATTCTTCAGCTGGGCTTGGTTTCCTTCCAGGTCCGCTTCGCTTTGCTCAACGGCGGCCTTATAGGAAGCTTGTTCGATAACAAACAGCTTCTGATCCTTCTTGACGTAACTGCCCTCTGTAAAGTCGCGCTGTTCCAAAAAACCCTCAACGCGCGCTGTAAGCTGAACAGTACTGATGGCTTGAACGCGGCCAACATAGATCTGACGCCGCGACACGTCGCGCGTCCTGACCGTGGCAACGACGACGCTGGGGCGCGATTTGGTGGTCGTTGTCGACTTGATCGACTTATTTCCCGTCGTCGACGTAGTGGCCTTTGTTGATGCAGCCGACGTTTTCGCTTCCGTAGCCGTTGTCGACTTCGTAGCCGTCTCCTCGGCCATCACCTGGCCGTAGAGCCCCAGAAGGCAGGCCGCCGCTAAGGCGCCGCGGATCATCACCATGCGCATACCGTTGTTGAGCACTCGAGCCTGCATCGGCTTCCTAAACTAGTCGGTCCTGTCTAGTCGGCAAGCGCGAAGCGATCTATAGGAAGAGATCTATGCAGAGTTGTATGACAGAGAATACGATTTTAGTACCCCCGGAATGGGCACCGCAGAAGGCCATCTGGACAGCGTGGCCGGCCGACCCTGACGAATGGAACGATGACTTGGAAGCGCCGCGCCGCGACGTGGCAGCGATGGTGCACGCCTTGAGCGAGGGCACAAAGGTTTGGCTGCTTGTTAACGGAGGCGAGGCCGAGGCATCCGCCCGGGCGGCCGTTGGCAGCACCGTCCAAGTCGTATCGGCGAAGTACGGCGACATCTGGTTGCGCGATACGGGACCCATTTTTGCCAAAACACCTGAAGGTCCTGTCGCCCTTCGCTTCAAAACGAACAGTTGGGGAGGAAAATACGACCTGCCCGATGATGCCACCGTGGGTGACGACATTGCACGCTATGCAGGCAAGCCTATTCGTCGCTTCGACTTCGTGCTGGAAGGCGGCGCCATAGAGCATGACGGTCAAGGCACAGTCCTGACAACTCGTCAGACCCTCTTGAACCCCAATCGCAACGGCTGGTCGCAAGAGGACGCCGAAGCCGCGCTCAAGCGCGCATTCGGCACGGTAAAAATCATTTGGATTGACGATGGCCTAATGAACGACCACACCGATGGCCATATCGACAATATAGCCCGCTTCGTGGGGCCGAGCCGCGTCGTATGCCAATCTCCCGCTGATGCCGACGACCCGAACGCGGAAACTCTGGATCAGATCCCGCGCACACTGGAAAGAACGAAGGATGCAACCGGCCGCGAACTTGAGGTCGTCCGCATCCCCAGCGTCGGGTTGTATCGCAACGCCTTGGGCGAAATTTCTCCGGCATCCCATATGAATTTCATCATTGGAAACGGCGTGGTGGTCGTGCCCGTATACGACACCCCAACGCAGGACTCCGCTATCAAGACCCTGCAGGCGGTGTTTCCAGACCGCAAAGTCATTGGCGTGTCATCGCGCGGCCTACTGGGCTGCGACACGGCAGGCGGCGGCTCTTTCCACTGCATCACCCAGCAGGAACCACTTTGATGACCAAACGCACGATCACGGTTGCGGCCATTCAGACGGCGTTTGGTCCAGACATGACGGCCAACATTGCCAAGACTGAAGCTTCCATCCGCGAGGCAGCCAAGCTCGGCGCGCAGGTCGTCCTCCCTCCGGAGCTGTTTCAGGGCATCTATTTCTGTTCACAGCAGAGCCCAAAGTGGTTTGAAACCGCCTACCCGGTTACGGAACACCCTTGCGTTCTTGCGCTTAAGAAACTGGCCAAGGACCTGAATGTCGTAATTCCAATCTCTTTCTTCGAGAAGGATGGGCCACGCTATTACAACAGCGTGGCGGTGGCCGATGCCGGCGGCGAAATCCTCGGGCTTTACCGCAAAAGCCACGTCCCCGACGGTCCGGGCTATCAGGAAAAGTATTATTTCCGCCCTGGCGACACTGGCTTCAAGGCGTGGAAGACAAAACATGGCACCATTGGTGTCGGCATCTGTTGGGACCAGTGGTATCCCGAATGCGCCCGTGCCCTGGTGTTGGCTGGGGCTAAAGTGCTGTTCTACCCAACGGCTATAGGTTCGGAGCCCTACGATTCTGCCCTCGACACTCACAAGCTATGGCAGCGCGCAATGCAGGGCCACGCGGTGTCAAACGCCGTGCCCATCGTGGCTGCAAACCGCATCGGCATTGAAGACAACGAGGGCACGACGCAGGCGTTCTATGGCCATTCCTTCATCACCGATCATCGCGGTGAGCTGGTTGAGCGCTTCGGAGAGAAGGACGACGGCGTACTGGTGCACAGCTTTGACCTGTCGGAGATTGAGAGTTACCGCGCCGACTGGGGCTTCTTCCGCGACCGAAGACCGGACCTCTACGCTAAAAGCATTCTTTGATGGCAATGACCTGGAGACCAGTAGGCCTCCCGTATCGGCTTTGGGTCATGTGTGGATGAAAATTCGCTACTGGACCAATAGCGATTTGAGCGACGGTAAGGAGTCCAACGCTGCCTCGCGGCCAAGCTCGATCAATGCGCCCGCCTGATTGAATGCGTGGGGCTGAATGTGACCAATCTGTGGGGTGATCAGAAAATCGGCAGGGTGTTCGGCCAGTCGCGCCCGGGTCAGCTCGTTTAAGACCATGGCGAATGCCGCCATCACAACCTCAAAGGTACCAGCCTCAAAGGCCGCGCCGGGCACCACTCCTGTTGCACGAGCGATGCCCTCGTAATCGCCCGCTACGTTCACTGCGATTACTCTGTCCGCCCCCATAAGACGACAGGCCGATACGGGGACGGGATTCTTGACGCCCCCATCTATGAGAACAGCGTCGTCTCGTACAACCGGCTCGAAGATGCCAGGCAGCGAAATTGTGGCTCTCAGCGCCTCCACCAAAGGTCCTGAACGAATAAGGATCTCCTTGTCGTTCGCGAGATCAGCGGCCACGACGCCGAACGGCTTAGCGATATCGTCGAACGTGAGGTCGCCTAAGTGCGTGCTCAATAGCTCGGTGACACGATCGCCCCCTAGGAGCCCAGACGTCCACAGCTTGACGTCGGCGGTCTTGAGGATGTCGAACCATGTGATTGAGCGGGTGATATCCTCCAGCTTCTGCATGTTCCCAGAAACATAGCAGGCCCCCACGAGGCCGCCGATTGACGTACCCGCCACAACATCCGCCTCGATGCCGTTCTCTTGAAGGATTTCGAGGACGCCAATATGGGCCCAGCCCAACGCGCCACCGCCGCCGAGAGCCAAACCTAACCTAGAGGCGCGACTATCGCTCATTCCCTATCATTTCTTGATGGACGTCAGCAGAGTCAATCTTGGCCCAACCCACTCATGGTGGCGAGATGCGCTTTAGGCCATGGCGATCATGATATAGATGTTCGACCTTAACGCCGTCTCTGCTTCAAGCCATACAGCCGGCTCAACTGACTCTTGTTCCCGTTCCTGATCCGTTTGTTCAAGTTCGATTTCTTGAGCTTGCAGTTGGGAGGCCTGCCCTTGAAGCCCTTCGGGCACTTACCAGAAGACTTCTTCTTGCAATTCGGCGGCTTGCCCTTGAAGCCCCTCGGGCATTTCCCAGAAGACTTCTTCTTGCAATTCGGCGGCTTGCCGACGTAGCCCTTGCGGCATGACGCGTTAGGATTGACGCAGCGGTTGCCCTTCCACTTCCAGCCCTTCTTCAGGCACTCCTTTTTGGGGTCCGTCGGAGACGGGTCATAGCCACACTTGCCGGTCCTGGAATTATACGGCAGGCCCTTGAGTTTGCAGTTACACTTCACGTCACCCCGTTTGCAAGGCCGATCTGGTTCAATCTCTCGACACTTCGGCCACCTGCCCTTGTAGCCAGGTCCACATTTGCAGAACGGCAGCTTGCCGATCGCTGGCGGCGGACAGGCGATGGGCGGAGGAAGCGTACCGCCGTTCTTCGCACACCAAATGGTCCGCTGGCCGCCGCGGTGACGTCTTACCTTGTAGCCCTTACGGACGTAGGACTTGGTCTGCTTGGCACCAATCTGGAACCAGCCATTCCAGCAATCGATTGGTGGAGGCGGTGGCGGCGTGACGTCCTCGCTGTCGTCACCCGGCCCCTCCGGCACATAGCCATCAACGAAGTCGCCGCGCGTGAAGATAGGGTTAGGATCGATCAGCGGTGGCGCAACCACGAACGGGAAAGCGGTTTCAAACGGTTTTTCTTGTCTACCGGGAAGGTTTACCCAAGTGACGGGATTGCCCAGGTCACCGTCAGGCGTAATCCATATGACCTTGCCCGGCTCGTCGTGCAGGCGGCATTCGTCCCTCTCATTGCAAACTTCGATGGCTCCTTCGATGAGCAGCAGCCAGGCTAATCCACTGTCGTGGACGTTGACATCGAAGATAGTGCCGCGCACCGTGATCGACGCTGTCGGTGTGCGAATGACGTAAGCTGGCTTGGCGGCAATGCCCGTGATGAACCGAAAGGTTCCCTTGACGAGATTGAGGACGATGGCGCCGCCGGATAATTCAGGATTGTAGACAAATTCATCGAGCAGGAGCTGCGAGCCGGGCCCTAGCGCCAACTTCGTATCGTCGCGCAGCCTGATCTCGCCGGTGCCTTCCGCGCTGACCTCAATCAACTCGTCTTGGCGGACGTCGTCGCCTGTCTCGAGGCGGCGCTCGTCAGTCTCGTATTCCGCCGTGACAATGTTGATGATCCTGACGGCCGAACCAATCTCATCGCCAGGCGCCGCAAACGCCTGCGTGCCGCTCCAGAGGAGCGCGATGGTCAACAGTACTGGTATTCGCATGCGCACGTCGGGTGAACCGCCTACATGGATCTATCTCTATCATACCCTGGCCCTAGACCGAGAAGTGTTCCCTAGGTAACAGCCCGCGGCCTCCCCCTGAAGCGCGCTCCTCCCCAATGCTTTACGGCTTATGGAGGACAGATCGATAGCGAGAAGGCGATACAATCAGGAAGAGATCGTAGCGAGATTCAGGCGAAGGAGTTTCGCGTCACCGCTTCGCCAATTGCAATCTTGCCATCGGTAGTGATCCACCCCCAGTGAAGTGGTCCGACTCGAAGTATGGGTTTTAGCCCTGAGGAGGACTGATTATGCCAAAGAAGCACCACAAGCCTGAAGAGATTGTTTCCAAGCTGCGTCAGATTGACGTTTTACATTCGCAGGGC
>JAAERO010000449.1 GCA_024230315.1 Hyphomicrobium sp. | reverse complement strand
TGCCCTGCGAATGTAAAACGTCAATCTGACGCAGCTTGGAAACAATCTCTTCAGGCTTGTGGTGCTTCTTTGGCATAATCAGTCCTCCTCAGGGCTAAAACCCATACTTCGAGTCGGACCACTTCACTGGGGGTGGATCAGCACCCCCCCTTCATCGGATCGCTGTTGGGAAGGAGATTCGATGATGAAAACTTCTCTCGGTGTTGCTGTTAGTACCCTTGCCTTGCTGTTGGGGCCGCTCGCCTCTGCCAGTTTTGCGCTTCAACCTGATGGGCCCTTCTTGGCCTACAAGGAGCGCAAGGCGAGTGCGTGGGCGAAGGATGATGAGCAAATCGCAGCAAAGCTTGACAGCTTGCAAAAGCGGTTCGGGAAGCGGCCCAACATCATCTACATTTTGACCGATGACATCGGCTGGGGCGAGCTCGGCTGGCAGGGTGGCGGCAGACACCGCGGCACGCCGACGCCAACGCTCGACAAGCTGGCTTTTGAGGGCATGCGTTTCTGGTCGGCTTACGCGGAACCCTCATGCACACCCACCCGCATCGCCATAATGACGGGACGTCATCCGGTACGTACCGGGCTTCTTTCAGTCCTTTGGCCTGGTCAGACCGATGGTCTGTCGCCAGATGAGGTGACAATCGCAGAGGTTCTCTCCGACGCGGGTTACCACACGGCCATGTGGGGCAAATGGCATCTCGGAGAAGAGGCCAAGTTCGCCCCAGAAAACCAAGGCTTCGATTACTCGTACTATGGTCTCTTCAACGGCGCGCCCGATTGGTGGCAGGCAAGCTATGAAGACAAGAGCGGGACGTTCCCGTTCGCCGACTTTCCCGGTTACAAGGAATATTTGGCGCGCACCGGCATCGACTTGTCGATTGGGGGCTACATCGGCGAGAAGGGCAAAGGCCGCAAACCCATTCAGGGACTTGCCGGAGAGCTGAGCCCGGGGCGACAGGAAGCCTTCGAGAACGAGTCCATCGAGCAGATCACCACGTGGATCAAGGACAAGGCAAAGTCCGATAAGCCGTTCTTTGTCTACTGGGCGTCCTACGCGCTGCAGCTTTCTGCATCCCAAGAGTTTTTGAACGCGCCGGGCGTGGATAAGAACAACCGGCAAGCCTCCTTCATGGCTCTGCACGACAAGCAAGTGCGAATGCTTATGGATACGCTGAAGGAGCAAGGCATCGCAGAGAACACGCTTCTGGTGTGGATCAGCGATAACGGCCCCATGTATGCGTTCTGGCCGACGTCCGGCTATACGCTACTGCGTGGCTCCAAGGGCGACATCCTAGAAGGCGGCGTGCGGGTTCCAGCGATGGCCTGGTGGCCGGGCATGATTGCGCCGGGGCAAGACCCGGATGATTTCTGGCATGTCACCGATTTGTTCACCACCGCTGCGCGGTTGGCTGGTGCAACAGACAAGATCCCTTCAGATCGGGTGACGGATGGGATCGATCAGACGGCTTTGTTCCTGCTGGGCGATGGCCATTCACGGCGCAATTACATTTTCTACTACAGTGGCGATAAACTCGGTGCAGTCCGCTACGAGGACTTCAAGATACATATCAGCGCCTCACATGGTGGCCTGCCGGGCATGGATTTCTTCAACATCAGACGGGATCCTGGTGAGAAGTACGGTCAGCTTTACCCCGGCCTTTTTGCTGTAACGCCGGTCCAGCTGATCAGTATGCATCCGGTGAAGACCGCAGGGAATGAGGGTCGCGATCAGGCGGCTATGGCCTGAGCCTCCTTCCAGTTCCAGGGCAGCAGGTCATCGAGTTGCTTTGCCGGGTGGTCGTTGATGCGGGCGAGGACGTCTGCGAT
>JAAERO010000448.1 GCA_024230315.1 Hyphomicrobium sp. | reverse complement strand
TGCCCTGCGAATGTAAAACGTCAATCTGACGCAGCTTGGAAACAATCTCTTCAGGCTTGTGGTGCTTCTTTGGCATAATCAGTCCTCCTCAGGGCTAAAACCCATACTTCGAGTCGGACCACTTCACTGGGGGTGGATCAGGAGGGCGGCGATTTACCATGCAAGGTGCTTTGCCTGCCCTTGACAGAAACAAGGCGGTGTCGAAATCGTGCCTCGACAGATCGCAAACCGTTGTTGAGGCCGCTAGGATCGGCCGGAAAGCACCGCGATGATACCTATGATGACCATTTGGGCCATCCCCTTCCCCGACATGGATCCAGTTGCAGTTCAGATCGGTCCTATCGCCATCAAATGGTATGGACTTGCTTATCTGACGGGCCTGCTACTGGGTTGGCTCTATATTCGCCGCCTTCTAAGTCAGACCAAGCTATGGGCTGACGACCGCCCGCCGTTCTTACCGCAGAAGGTCGACGACCTGCTCATCTATATGGTTGCGGGAGTTCTGATCGGTGGTCGGCTGGGCTTCGTGCTCTTCTATGAGCCGAGCTACTATCTTGAGAACCCGCTCGATATTTTCGCGGTGTGGAAGGGCGGCATGGCGTTCCACGGCGGCCTTTTCGGTAGCGGCGTTGCCATTTGGATCTTCTCACGCCGCAACGGCATCAACCCGTGGAGCACTTCCGACCTTTGCACCGCCACTGTTCCCATCGGAATTTTTTTCGGCCGCATCGCAAACTTCATCAACGGCGAGCTGTTCGGCCGTCCGACTGATGCACCCTGGGGCATGGTGTTCCCTGAGGCCCGTCTCCACTATCCCGATGTTGAACCTACGGCGCGCCATCCAAGCCAGCTCTATGAGGCGATGCTGGAGGGTCTCTTGCTGTTCATCGTGCTACGAATTCTCACGCATTATTACGGCGCGCTTAAGCGGCCCGGCCTTGTATCAGGTACATTCCTGGTCGGCTACGCGCTGGCGCGATCAACCGCGGAGCTCTTCCGCGAACCGCACTTTGCGCATTCTTTGAACATCGAGCCGCTGACGGTTGGCATTGTCTACTCCATCCCCATGCTCTTGTTGGGCCTATTTGTTATCTACTTCGCACGCACGCAGTCGCTGAAATGAAGCCGGGGGATACCCAGCGCCGGCCAACGCTGCTCGCTGCGCAAATCTCACAACGCATCCGTAGCGATGGCCCCCTAACCGTCGCTGAGTATATGCGCGTGTGTCTGCACGATCCTGCGCACGGGTACTACCGCACACAGCAAGCGATTGGTCGCGCGGGCGACTTCATCACGGCACCAGAGATCAGCCAAGTTTTCGGCGAGCTGATCGGCCTGTGGTGCGCCGTCGTGTGGCAGCAGATGGGTGCACCTTCGACATTGAACCTCATCGAGCTGGGGCCCGGACGGGGTACATTGATGCGTGACGCGCTCCGCGCTGCACGGGCGGTGCCCGGCTTTCGCGACGCCATCACAGTGCATTTTGTCGAAATCAACGCGATGTTGGTGGAAGAACAGCGCGCAACACTCAACGACGAGACCGTGCCCCTTCACTGGCACGACGACATGGAGGAACGCCACGATTACGCACCCACAATTGTCGTCGCCAACGAGTTCCTCGACACGATCCCCACCGACCAATGGGTCTTTCGCGGCGGTCGTTGGCGCAAGCGGTGCGTTGGCCTCGACGACACGCAGCAGCTTGCCTTCGTCGATGGTGACGCAGACTCAGAGTTGCAGCTAACACCAGAGATCCATGCAACGCCGCGCGAAGGAGACATTTTCGAAGCACGCAGCCGCGCGCTTTCGAGATTTTCCCTAAGGCTCGCTGGCTGTGGCCCATCTTCTGCGGCCCTGCTAATCGACTACGGACACTCTGCGCCCGGGTTTGGCGAGACGCTGCAAGGTGTCCGGGCCCACCGCTACGAAGATCCGCTATTTGCCCCCGGCGAAGCCGACCTCACCGCCCAGGTCGACTTCACTACCCTCGCAAACGCCTTGAGGGCAGCCGGCCTCTGCATCGACGGCCCTGTTGTCCAAGCTGAGTTCCTCGGCTCGCTTGGCATCACTGAGCGCGCATCGCATCTCATGGACGCCAATCCGCAACTCGCCGCCTCGATCGAGGGTGCGATTGCGCGACTGATGGCCCCCAACGGCATGGGCATGCGCTTCAAAGTGATTGGGGCTCGAAGCCCGGGACTGCCGCCTCTGCCGGGCATTACACCGGTGGACATTGGCCCAACACACCCCTAAGTGCTGATCGCATGCTGGAGCCCATTCAAGCCCAATGCCTTGCGAGCCTGCCGGGCATCAGCCACGGCTTTTTTACGCGCAACGGTGGCGTCTCAGATTCGCTGTATGCGAGCCTCAATTGCGGGCCGGGCTCGTCAGACGAGCCAGCGCATATCGACGAAAACCGCGCGCGCGTGGCAAGACATCTGGCGGCCGCCGAGCCCGAGGTCATCACGCTTTACCAAATTCATAGTGCAACCGCGCTCGCAATAGAGGGACAGGTCCATGCCAACGGCCGGCCCAAGGCCGACGCTTTGGTGACACGCACCCCCGGCCTGGCAATCGGGTCCCTGACGGCCGACTGCGCCCCGGTCCTCTTCGCCGACCCGGAAGCCCGAGTGGTCGGGGCGGCCCATGCCGGCTGGCGAGGCGCCACGGCCGGTATTCTCGAAGCCGCCATTACTGAGATGGAACGGCTAGGGGGACGCCGGGAGCGCATTTTCGCGGCAATTGGCCCTTCCATTAACCAAGCTGCCTATGAAGTCGGGCCAGAGTTCAAAGCTGCGCTTATTGAAGGCAACCTGGACAATGCCCGCTTTTTTGACCAGAGCGAGCCTAATGCGCGGCCTCATTTCGATCTTCCCGGCTACATTGAGAGCCGCCTTGGGGCCGGTGGATTGGCCGGAATCGAGCGCCAAAGCCTTTGCACCTATGCCAACGAATCGCTTTTTTACAGTTTTAGGCGTTCAAAACACCGCGGAGAGGCTGATTACGGTCGTCAAATCTCCGCCATTGTCGTGGCCTAATTGCACAATCCACAATCTTGTCCGGTTAAAGTCGCGTCGAAGTGGAGCCAACGTCGCGATTGATCGGATTGGATATAGACGCGGCGGATTTCACTGGTTAGAGGAATCTAAGAGGGTACCGGTAGTTGAGGAGTCGAGGCCGCAAAGTAAGTACGCCGGCCACCGGAAGACAGCGGGTATTCAATGGGGGAACGTCGCCGTGACGACCTTTGATACTGCTCCGGCTTGGCGCAAAAGAAAGCCGATCGCACTTGTCCTAAGTGCAGGATTGATGGCGGTCGGTCTCGCCGGTTGCGAAACGGGTGCATCGCTCTCTGGTTCATCGAGCGAGACGCCAACAGCTTCCGTGGCCAACCCGCCACCGGCAAGCAACCAGCCTGCAAAAATTGCTATTGCGCCGGTGATCGGACCTCCGCAGAGCGTTTCAGCTACGTTGCAGACGCAGCTCACCGCCTCGCTCGAAAAGCGGAACATCCTCGTCGCCAAGACCCCAGAGACTAAGGCCCTGTACACGCTCAGAGGCTATGTCGTCTCCGCCAAAGAAAAGAAGGGCGCAAAGACGCGCATCTCCTACATCTGGGACGTGACGGACGCGACCGGCAAGGGCGTGCACCGGTTCACTGGCGAGGAAGTCGCACCGTCCGGCAAGAGCGCCGATCCCTGGGCTGCGGTGACACCGACGCTTTTGGAAGCAATTACAACGAAAACGGTCGGTTCCGTGGCCGCGTGGCTGTCCACGCAAGCGGCCGCGCCAGCCGTCGCAAACAACCAAGGCGGTGCTCCACTGGTGAAAACCGCGGCGGCAAAGCCAAAGCCGACGGCGCCGTCTTCAGCTCCGGCAACCGGCCCTGTAACCGGCAGCATCAGCCGGGCCGGAGCGCTTAGCACGATCGTTCCCAACGTGACGGGTGCCCCCGGCGATGGCAGCAAGTCACTGAGGTCCGCGCTGAAGCGCGAGCTGCAACGTAGCGGCGTAAAGCTTGTCTCGGTGTCCTCCGCGCAGACCTACACGGTTCAGGGGCGCGTCAAGGTGGGACCAGGCAAGAATGGCAAACAACCCATCAAGATCGATTGGGATGTTAGGGATCCAAGCGGCAAGAAGCTGGGTACCGTGTCGCAGAAGAACGAGGTGCCGCAAGGCTCGCTCGACGGCTCCTGGGGCAAGACAGCCGATGCCGCTGCAGCAGCTGCTGCTCAAGGCATCCTGAAGCTGTTGCCACGGGCCAAAACAGCTAGCGCCAATTGAGCGTATGCTCCGCTTAGGCATGCGTCTTCATCAATCGAAATAAAACCCGTGCCCCCGCCGTTTACAGACGGGGGCCTGCTTGCTAGAAGCCCGGTGCGAACCGTCGTGGAGGCGATAATGCCTTTTGATGCCCGTGACGGTGACGGCCGTGGTCGGCCTGCCATGAAACTCGTGGCCGGCAACAGTAACCGCCCCCTCGCCGACGCTATTTGCGCTTGCCTCAAGCTGCCGCCCACCAAAGGGCAGGTCAAGCGCTTTGCTGATATGGAGATCTTCGTCGAGATCCAGGAGAACGTCCGCGGCCAGGACGTCTTCGTACTCCAGTCGACCTCGTTCCCGGTAAACGACAACTTGATGGAGCTGCTGATCCTGATCGACGCGCTCAAGCGCGCCTCGGCGGGTCGCATCACGGCAGTGATCCCCTACTACGGTTACGCGCGTCAGGATCGCAAGCCCGGTCCGCGCACACCCATTTCGGCCAAGCTCGTCGCAAACTTGATCGAACGTGCCGGCGCCGACCGCGTTCTCACACTCGATTTGCACGCAGGTCAAATCCAGGGCTTCTTCGACATTCCGACGGATAACCTGTTTGCCGCCCCCGTCATGGTCCGCGACATTCAAGAACACCACAAAG
The DNA here is from genome assembly GCA_024230315.1 of Hyphomicrobium sp. Taxonomy (GTDB): domain Bacteria; phylum Pseudomonadota; class Alphaproteobacteria; order Rhizobiales; family Hyphomicrobiaceae; genus Hyphomicrobium_A. The sequence goes on along the minus strand of JAAERO010000448.1, from coordinate 1,072 downwards.
GCGACAACCTGATGGTTGTCTCGCCAGACGTTGGCGGCGTGGTGCGCGCACGCGCGCTTGCCAAACGCATCGAAGCCCCGATTGCCATCTGCGACAAGCGACGCGATCGGCCGGGTGAATCAGAAGTCATGCACGTCATAGGCAGCGTGAAGGGCAAGCGTTGCATCCTAATCGACGACATCGTCGATTCAGGCGGCACATTGGTGAATGCCGCCAACGCGCTCCTTCAGCACGGCGCGGTGGAGGTGATGGCATACATCACCCACGGTGTGCTCTCTGGCGGCGCGGTGAGTCGCGTCCAAAACTCGCGGCTAAAGTCACTGGTGATCACCGACTCTATTCAGCCCACGGCTGCTATCCTGGCCGCCGAAAATATCCGCGTTTTGTCCATTGCGCCCCTCATCGGCGAAGCCGTATTGCGCACCGCCCGCGAGGAAAGCGTCTCAAGCTTGTTCTACTGAGCACGCCCTTGAGTAGGCATCAGCCCGATTGCCTATGCGCTGCAGTTTTCGCGCAAGCCCTTGCAGCGTCCCCGCAGCTCCAAGGTCATCTGGCGGACACCAAACTTGGCCTTCTTGGCCCAAGCCGCAAGAGAGTTCACGGCGTCCGCTTCGTTGAACTCGGTGACTGGGATGGCGGCAGGCGATAAACGCATTGAGGGCACCTCGAACAATGGCGCTTTTGGCTTTGTGGGTGCCGGCGGCGCGGCGTCAGGCGCGGTTGCGATGCTGGTCTGCCGCCTTCGCGGCGGACTTTGCGTTGCCCTCAGGCCGTCTTGCAACGCCTTGGACGCAATTGGGGCGTCAGGTAGCCGCCATTCGTTCCAGGCTCACCATACGGCGCATGTTATAGACGAGGTTTTGCAGCCCGATTTTTGCTGCCGCTCGCTGAGCGGGCGCCCACGCACGCCGCGCTTATGAATGCGGCTGTTTAAGCCGACATTCCCCGGATGACACTGCATCGATGATGGAGTGCGCCAATTTCCGTTCCTCGAAGCAGGAACTGCGGTAATCAGACCCTCACTTGCCGCCACTGTGGCTGGCGAGCGTCAAGTCTGGCCGTTTGGTGTTAG
>JAAERO010000447.1 GCA_024230315.1 Hyphomicrobium sp. | reverse complement strand
CTAACACCAAACGGCCAGACTTGACGCTCGCCAGCCACAGTGGCGGCAAGTGAGGGTCTGATTACCGCAGTTCCTGCTTCGAGGAACGGAAATTGGCGCACTCCATCATCGATGCAGTGTCATCCGGGGAATGTCGGCTTAGGGGAGTATTGGCGCCCCGTAGGGGAGTCGAACCCCTGTTACCGGCGTGAGAGGCCGGCGTCCTAGGCCACTAGACGAACGGGGCGGCGCAAGAGGCCAACGTATATGTGAGGCAAGGCCCCTCGATCAAGCCTTTCCTTTGGGCTCGGTGCTAAGAAGCCCGACACACCCTCAGTTGCCCGCAGGAACAGACACGATCGACACATGCGTTGCTTGCCGGCCCGTCGCCAGGTCCAGAACGGCGATGCCCGAGCCCTCCGGCATCTCATAATGCACGGCCATCTGATTGCCCGACAGCGAAATGGAGCGCACTTCCGCGCCGTGCGGCAGCTGCAGCGTCTGATTTGAACTTACTGTAGAAGATGCCACGGGTTGTGCGGGCGGCGCCGACGCGAGATAGATAATGCGCCCGATCACAAGCGCAAGTCCGGCCACCATCACAATACCCAGCGCGACGACGACAAACTTGATGATGGTCTGCGTGCGCGCATTTGGTTCGTGAGCAGAACGCAAGGGCTCGCTCGCCGATTGTTGCGAAGCAGCGGCGGCACTGCTGGAGGCTTGCATGAATTTCTCTCCTACAAGGATGTCGCCGAAGCGATGGGAACAAGTCGCGAAAATCTAATCACGGTAGCCGTAGGGCAAGAAGACGCCGGGACCCGTTTAGACCGCTTCCTGGCAGCGCAGGCCGAGGGGCTCAGCCGCGCGCGGGTTCAAGCGCTGATCCGCGCCGGCAATGTCTCCAGCGGGGTGGCGGAAACCATAAGAGACGGGGCACACCGGGTCAAACCAGGTGAAACCTTTACGATTTCGGTGCCCGAGCCCGAGCCCGCAGTACCTGGGCCTGAAAAAATGGCGCTCGATGTCGTCTATGAGGATGATCAACTCATCGTCGTCGATAAGCCTGCCCACCTTGTCGTGCATCCCGCCGCCGGGCATGCCTCAGGCACGCTCGTAAACGCGCTCATCGCGCACTGCGGCGCAAGTCTGTCTGGAATTGGCGGTGTGAAGCGGCCGGGCATCGTGCATCGCTTGGACAAGGGAACATCCGGTTTGCTCGTGGTGGCGAAGACGGACGCAGCACACCAAGGCTTGAGCCAGCAGTTTGCCGCCCACGGTGTCGACGGCCGGCTGAAACGAACCTATCTCGCGCTCGTTTGGGGCAAGCCAACGCGCCCGCGCGGAAGCATTGACGCACCGCTGGGGCGCAGCCCGATAAACCGTGCCAAAATGGCGGTGACGAAAGCCGAGACGGGGCGGCGTGCGGTAACGCACTACGAGGTTATCAATACTTTCGAAAGTGGACGCAGCACCCGCCCCGTTTCGCTTTTGAAATTGCAACTTGAGACCGGACGCACACACCAAATCCGCGTGCATCTTGCCCATATCGGACACCCCTTGCTCGGCGATTCCACCTACGGGAGCGGCTTCAAGGCGAGCATCAGTACGCTCACGCCAGCGGCGCAGGAGAGACTGACGCAGCTAGGGCGACAGGCCTTGCATGCCACGGAGCTCGGGTTCGAGCACCCTGTCACCGGTAAAAAGCTGCACTTTTCCAGCCCGTTACCCGACGATTTGGGCGCGCTCGTCGAGACGTTGGAAACGGCGCATTAGCCCAAAAGCTGTATAACTTGCTTGAGCGTCTGCCGGCGCCTTCACACGATTGGGATGCCTCGTGAAATTTCGTTAATCCGATACTTCGACAGGACAACCAAGCCGCAGCGTAACACGCCGACGCGGCAGAGTTGCTTAAGGGCACCTCGAACAATGGCGCTTTTGGCTTTGTGGGTGCCGGCGGCGCGGCGTCAGGCGCGGTTGCGATGCTGGTCTGCCGCCTTCGCGGCGGCCCTTGCGTTGCCCTCAGGCCGTCTTGCAACGCCTTGGACGCAATT
>JAAERO010000446.1 GCA_024230315.1 Hyphomicrobium sp. | reverse complement strand
TCACTATGGTTAATTAATGTTAGTTATGGTCAAGTCTGACAAACAATTATTAAATGATGGAATGTATTGACGAAATGGTAGTAGCGCCTAACAAACGCTAGTGGAGGTGGATGACATGAGGTGTGATGTGTATTAACCCATTCATTGCACGCCCCCAACCCTTACGTAACGACAGAGTATATACTTGCGAACAACGCGCTGTTCACGAATACTCACAACGACTCCGCACGAGTGATTTGGCTACCGCATAAAGTTTTCGTATATTTACCATGTTGAGCAATTAAGCTTAGCGGTAAATAAAGGTTATATGTTAAAAAATTTTGAAAACGGTTATAATGTTAGTGGAAGTAGTCAAATCGCACGTGGTGAGAAAAATGATTGTGTTGTTAGAGCAGTAGCTAACGCATGTGATGTTAATTATACTCAGGCACATAAGTATGTTGCCGCGACATTCGATAGACAACCTGGTAAAGGTGTTACTGGATTTAATTTAATAATGAAAATGAACAATGAGATGCGCTTCGAGGAGGTGGGTCAATTAGATTTATTCGGTGGTTCTACTACTCGTAAAGTAAAACACATAGGTGATTCACCTAAACAAGGTGGTACATTACAAAACCC
>JAAERO010000445.1 GCA_024230315.1 Hyphomicrobium sp. | reverse complement strand
TCGATATCCTCCCCATCCCCGATCATGCTTTTTTTGAGGAGGCGGAGTTCCAGGGCCTGCTCGGCAACGACCTCCTTGAGATCGCGTGACTCACGCCGCAGATCCTTCACCTCGTCGGAATTGGCCGCTCGTGCCGTATCGTCGGCCAGCCGCCTCTTGCCAGCTTCGAGGAATTCCTTCGACCAGCTGTAATACAGGCCCTGCGCGATCCCTTCCTGGCGGCATAACTCGGCAATGTTGTCTTCGCCCCGAAGCCCAGCCAGTACAATCCGTATCTTCTCTTCAGATGAATAACGCTTCCGGGTTCGGCGACAAATGTCCTTGATCGTGCGTTCCGCGGCACCCTGATAGCGTTCTGATTTCTGTCTCATCGTTCACTCCTGATTGGTGACGATGAGCCAAAAACACTCTCTTATGCAAAGGCCTCAACTAGTCCCATGGGCGCTGATGTCAGACACGTCCCCGAGGCGGCGGTGCGCGATATTTATACGGCGCGCTATTGGCAGCTGGCACGATGCGATGACCTCCCTCCGGCGTTGGCGGTCTTTCACTTCGACGCCGCCGTCAATCACGGGGTCACAGGGGCCACACGTCTGTTGCACCGACATTCCCCGGATGACACTGCATCGATGATGGAGTGCGCCAATTTCCGTTCCTCGAAGCAGGAACTGCGGTAATCAGACCCTCACTTGCCGCCACTGTGGCTGGCGAGCGTCAAGTCTGGCCGTTTGGTGTTAGCTT
>JAAERO010000444.1 GCA_024230315.1 Hyphomicrobium sp. | reverse complement strand
TAACACCAAACGGCCAGACTTGACGCTCGCCAGCCACAGTGGCGGCAAGTGAGGGTCTGATTACCGCAGTTCCTGCTTCGAGGAACGGAAATTGGCGCACTCCATCATCGATGCAGTGTCATCCGGGGAATGTCGGTTGAGGGCAACGCAAAGGCCGCCGCGAAGGCGGCAGACCAGCATCGCAACCGCGCCTGACGCCGCGCCGCCGGCACCCACAAAGCCAAAAGCGCCATTGTTCGAGGTGCCCTCTACACTTTTGATTTAGAGTAAGATTCACGTTCTTGGCAGACACCTCCAGGACTTGGCGAGCGATTCCATCAAGAACGATCTTGCTCTAGGAGGCCGCCTTGTTGGCCTGCGCAGCTTTGCCTCCCGCTGCCTGGCGCTGGTGATATTTCTGCGATAGTCCCTCCCACTCGATCTCGAGTGAACCACCGGTTGTTTTGTGCTGGCTATCCCAGTTGGTCAGCAAATCGATGCAGGCGTGATCAATGTAGTCGAGCTCTTCAATATGCACGTGCACGTGCGTATTGGGCTTCAGCTGCTCCAGGACGCCTGCAAGCTTTGGAAGACGTATCAACGTCGCCGATCCCCTCAAATAGAGATCGACGCGGTTCTTTTCCAGGTTTTCCTCCTGGCGAATGTCCAGATGCGAGAAGGCATAAAGCAGCTTGATGATCGACAGACCCAAACCGGTCAGCACGCCAGCCAACAGGTTGGTTGAAACGATCATCACTATGGTGACGACATAAATTAAGACCTCGGCCATGCCAAACTTAAGCAAGCCCGGCACGGCCTTCGGGTAGGCAAGCTTGTATCCCGTATAGACGAGGATCGCCGCTAGAGCAGATACCGGGATGTAGCTCAATGTGAAGGGGATCACGCTGACAAACAACAGCAGCCATACACCGTGCAGAATTGCCGAAACGCGCGACACAGCACCCGCTTCCACATTGGCACCGGAACGCACAATAACGCCCGTCATCGGCAACACGCCCAGCACGCCGCAAATCGTATTGCCCACACCCTGAGCGCTCAGCTCGCGATCATATTTGGTGCGCGGACCGCGATGCATCTTATCTACGGCGGTCGCGCAAAGAAGCGTCTCGGCGCTGGCGATAAACGCGATCGAGACGGCGCCGATCAGAATCGGCAGCTCGACAATGCGCATCAACTTATCTGTCGTTGGGAAAATTGTAACCGACCAGATATTGTCCGGCACATTGACGTAGTGAATCGCATCGAGCTTGAACACTGCGGCGGCAACGATCGCTACCAGAACGCCAACCAAAGGCGCCGGCACTATTCGCCAGCTCTTCGGCGTCACCGAGCTCCACAACACAATGACGACGATGGTGAGCAGTCCAATCTGACCAGCGGTCAGATGTGAATCCCCTGCACTGATCGCGGACATGATCGAGCTTGGAATGCCCAACAGGTTTTGAATACCGGTGCCGACCGGCGGAAAGTCCAGCATCACGTGGAACTGCGAGACGAGGATCAGTACGCCGATGCCGGCTAGCATGCCGTGAATGACCGCAGGCGAAACGGCGCGGAACCATTGTCCGAGCTTGAAGATGCCCGCGGCTAACTGGAAAAGGCCGGCAAACAGCACAATGACGCCGAGCATCTCTAGGCCCTGCTCTTGCACCAGCTGCCAGACGAGAACCGTCAGTCCGGCAGCGGGACCGCTCACCTGCAATGGGGAGCCGGCCAGGAATCCGACGACGATGCCGCCGACAATCCCCGTAATGATGCCGGCCATCGGCGACATGCCTGACGCGATCGATATGCCCATGCACAAAGGCAGCGCGACGAGAAAGACGACGCCGGAGGCCAAAAGATCGCGGCCAAAGGCGTTGGTCGAATATGAGGAGCTCATGCGGGCACAGGCCTAGATTTGTGTTGTCATCATGCTGGCCGGCGCACGCCCGACGGAAAAGCTGATCTAATTTTGGGGTCCCCAGCGGGTCGCGACGATAACGGCAACCTGTGCACACCGCAACCTGGGCCGCGCCCACGACATGCCTTGCAGCATCTAGCCGATCGACCGCAATTCTTGCGACGTCTTCAGAGCCTGCGACAAGCGACCACCCCTCCGGGTGGGCCAATCTCACCAGAAGGGCAGGCTCGAATCACCCATTTGCTGCGATGGCGTCGAAAACTGCGTGAGACGTTGACGCTCTTCCTTTACGTTTCCTCTCTAGTTGGCTTTAAGCGATGGGTGGGCAAAACGACGCTCGGCCGTGGCCCCGCCGCATCGTGAAACTGAGACAAAATCGAACTCGGAGGCGAAAGCTTACCATGAGCAGCTTTCCTGAAGCCCTCGCCGACCGCTTCCACCGTTTCAGGCATCGGCATTTCGTCCCCAATGCCGAACAATATGAAGAACTAGCAACCTACGGGCAGAACCCCGAGGTGATGCTGATATCGTGCTGCGATAGTCGCGTGGACCCTGAAACAATATTCAGCGCTATGCCAGGTGAACTATTTGTTGTGCGCAATGTCGCAAATCTCGTTCCACCCTTTGAGACTGATGGAAAGTTTCATGGCATTCCCGCTGCCATCGAGTTCGCAGTGCTGAACTTGCGAGTCAAACACATCATCGTCATGGGTCACTCTGGTTGCGGCGGCGTAAAGGCTGCACTTGACCAAAGCGAAGCCATCCAGACGGAGGCGCGGTTTATCTCGCGCTGGATGTCGATGCTCGATAGCGCGCGTCTTCACGTTCTGGCCGCAAATCAGATGAGCCCGCAAGCTGTAAAGGTTTCGGCACTAGAGAAGGAAGGCGTGAAGACGTCGATCAAGAACTTGAGAACCTTCCCATTCGTTAGCGAGACTGAGGAAAAGGGGCGGCTATCCCTGCACGGGGCGTATTTCGATATCGCAACCGGCACGCTCTCCGTTCTGAATCACTCTCGGAAAGAATTCTATCCGCTCTAATCCGCCTGGGCCTTCTTGATCGCTGGGATAAGCTGGGTTGCCAAACTTTCTGGCGAGATTGGCCCCACGTGTTTGTAGGCAATCTCGCCCTTACCGTTAACGACAAACGTTTCGGGCATGCCATACACACCCCACTCGATCGCACCGCGACCCGTAGCATCGATGCCGACCGCCTTGAAGGGATTGCCGTAGCGGCCGAGAAAGCGCCGGGCTGCCACGGGATGGTCCTTGTGGTTGACACCGTAGAGATCGACTCCTGTCTGCGCCTTCAACTGAAGCAAGAGAGGGTGCTCCGCCGCACAGGGGATGCACCACGACGCCCAAAAATTGACGATGCTGACCTTGCCGTTGCCAAGATCAGAGCCCTTGAAGCCTGGCACCCGCTGTCCTGCGTCGACAAGCTTCCCAAGCGGTGGAAACTCTTTGGCCGGGACCGGTTTGCCAATAAGGGCAGAGGGCAGCTTTGAGGGATCGCCAGTCTGCAGCGCGAAAGCGAACAGCGCCGCTAGTGCCGCGAACACCAGCCCAGGTACGACAACCCAACTGAGGTTGCGGCGCGGCTGTGGCGCAGCTCCCGGCGAGCTTGTTGCTGCATGATCGTCATACTGTTTCTGCATCGCGGATTTCGACCTTAGTTCTCCGAACGCGCCGTCACCGCTTCGGGGCCCGCGCGGCGCTTAACGCCACGCGCTTCAAAGTCGGCCAAGCGCCGCTGTTGCTCGCGGCCGTCGAGGACAAGCCAGGTAATCAGCCCGACAATGACGAAAGCTACCATGCCGTAGGCGGTCCAAATGAAAGAGGCGTTGGGTCCAAGATCCATTTGCTTACTCCGCCGGTGCCACCACTTGGCTGGCCGCGCGGGCCACTTCGGCAAGCTGAAGTGCTTTAACTCGCCGGCGCAAGATTTCGTTGCGCATGGCTTTGAGGTGCATGGCAACGAACAGCACCAAAAAGCCCGCCCCTATCACAAGAAGGGGCGTCAGGATGGAGGAGTGTATGGTTGGGCCACTGAGCTTCAATACGCTCGAGGGTTGATGCAGCGTGTTGCCCCAGTCGACAGAAAATTTGATGATCGGCAGCATTACGATGCCGACAAGCGCTAAGATAGCTGTTAGCTTGCTCGCCAACGTTTCGTCGTCGATCGACGATCTCAGTGCGATGAGACCGAGATAGAGGAAGAAGAGGATCAGTACCGACGTCAGCCGCGCATCCCACACCCAGTAGGTGCCCCACGCCGGCTTGCCCCACAGCGAGCCGGTAAACAGCGCCAAGAACGTGAAGGCCGCCCCAATGGGAGCCGCGGCTTTTGCAGAGACGTCCGCCAGCGGATGGCGGAAAACGAAAAGCCCGAAGGCCGAGACCGCGATCAACGCGTAGCCCGCCATTGCAATCCAAGCGGACGGCACGTGGACGAACATGATCCTGGCGATCTCGCCCTGCAGATAGTCCGGTGGCGCCACAAAGAATGCTAGGTAAAGTCCATAAGCGATGATTGCGGCCGCAAGTCCTGCCACCCACGGCAAGAGTCGTGCGGACAGCCTCATGAACTGAGTGGGGTTGGCTAGGCGCTGAGTAAAGGTCTGCATCAAAGTTGATCTAAGGTTTCCGCGCGCAAAGCGCAATCGAGCTGCAATCGCAGCGTTACTGCATCTGGGTACGAAGCGCCGCAGCTGCGGCCAACGGCCCCAGAACGATGGCGCCGAGCGATATGGCAGTAAGGATCAAAAGCGGGGGCGCCACATCGTCGGGTCCGAGCATCGCGCTGATAGCTGCGATGCCGAATATCAGTGTTGGCACGTAAAGTGGCAGAACCAAGAGCGCAATCAGCAAGCCCCCTCGGCGTGCCGTCAGCGTGAGAGCGGCGCCAATTGCACCCAAGAAGCTCACGGCCGGTGTGCCGATTATCATGGTTGCCACCAGCGCGGGGTAGGCCACCAGTTCTAAATTGAGAAGAATGCCCAGGACGGGTGCAAGTAGCGCAAGCGGAACGCTGGTCGAAATCCAATGGGCGAGGGCCTTGGCCGCGGTCACGAGTTCCAACGGCAACGGGCCCGTCGTCAAGACATCGAGCGAGCCATCCTCGTAGTCGCTTTCGAAAACGCGGCCCAGAGAGAGGAGCGCAGACAAGAGAAGCGCGATCCACAGTATGCCCGGCGCGATGCGCGACAACAGTTTAAGGTCGGCTCCAAGCCCAAGCGGCAGCATCGCGACAACAACGAGATAGAAACCGAGAGCCGTACCTAGCGCGCCGCCCTGGCGCACAGCCAGCCGCAGATCGCGGCCAACGAGCGTGAAGAAACCGCTCATGCCGCCTTCTCCTTCGGGCCAAGCCGCACCTCTTTTGCGTTCTTAAACGCAAGCGGCAAATGCGTTGCGGCAATAACCAGTCCACCGTCGGCACGATGCGCGTTGACGGCATCGATCAGTAGAGTGAGGGAGGCAGCATCAAGCAACGCGGTGGGCTCATCGAACAGCCACAGCGGACGGTGCGCGGCCGCAAGACGTGAGAGCGCAAGCCGGCGCTTTTGGCCAGCCGAAAGAAAGCCGGCGGGAACGTCAGCCAAAGCTGCGAGCCCAAATTTGTTCAGCGCACGCGTAAGTCTATCGCCGCCATTCCCAGAGCTGTCCCCATTGAGATAGGCGCCCCAGAACGCGAGATTCTCCATAGCCGTCAGGTGCGGCTTGATGCCATCCAGGTGCCCAACGAAATGGCACAGCTCTCCAAGCTCGCGATCGTCGTTTTCATTCTCAATACGGATTTCGCCGAACGCAGGCGGCAGGAATCCCGCAAGGGCGCGCAAAAGCGTCGTCTTCCCGGCTCCGTTGGCGCCGGTGAGCAAAAGGGCTTCGCCATTGCTTAAGCGCAGGGACAGACCATCAATGACGGTCCGTCCACCGCGGCTTAAGACTAGATTTTCGGCAATGAGCAGCACAGGCGTTGGTCATCCGCGTGGAAAAATGCTCTGGCGAAGCGGCCTGAATTTCCGAAGAACAGGGGAAGGAAGCTGGCTGGCCCCAGGGCGTGACGGCCTATATAAGGGGCACACTTCCATCGATGCCAGCGCAAATGCGCGCCCATTTGCCTAACCCCGGCAAGATCGGCGCAAGCTGGTGATAGTTTCGGCCGCTGAAAGTTGGTGACCCATGAACGCTGAGGAGAAGACGACTTGAGCGACGAGCCGACCAATTTGCCTGATAGTTTCAAGTGCCGCAGCACGCTTGCAGTCGACGGGAGAACATACGTCTACTTCTCGTTGCCGGAGGCTGAAAAGAATGGGCTTGCGGGTATCTCGAAGCTGCCCTTCTCGATGAAGGTGCTTCTGGAGAACCTCCTGCGACACGAGGATGGCCAGTCCGTTACCAAAGACGACATTCTGGCTTTGGCGGCCTGGGTCCAGGACAAAGGCAAGGCTGGCAAGGAGACCAGCTTCCGGCCGGCGCGGGTGCTGATGCAGGATTTCACAGGCGTTCCTGCCGTCGTCGATCTCGCGGCCATGCGCGATGGCATGAAGAAACTCGGTGGCGATCCCGAAAAGATCAACCCGCTGGTCCCCGTGGATCTCGTCATTGACCACTCGGTCATCGTAGACGAATTCGGCAGCGCGCAAGCATTCGAGCACAACGTAGAGCATGAGTATCAACGCAACGGCGAGCGGTATAACTTCCTGAAATGGGGCCAGAGCGCATTCGACAATTTTCGAGTCGTGCCACCGGGAACTGGCATTTGCCACCAGGTCAACCTGGAGTTTCTGGCGCAGACCGTTTGGACCAAGACGCTCGAAGGCGGCACGACGTTGGCATTTCCTGACACGCTCGTCGGCACCGACAGCCACACCACCATGGTCAACGCTCTCGCCGTGCTTGGGTGGGGCGTCGGCGGCATCGAGGCAGAGGCAGCTATGCTTGGCCAGCCGCTGTCGATGCTCATCCCCGAGGTGATCGGATTCAAGTTGACGGGTAAGCTCAATGAGGGCGTGACGGCAACCGACCTGGTGCTCACCGTCACGCAGATGCTGCGCAAAAAGGGCGTCGTCGGGAAATTCGTCGAGTTCTTCGGCTCTGGCCTCGACGCGATGCCCCTTGCTGACCGCGCCACTATTGCCAACATGGCGCCCGAATACGGGGCAACATGCGGGTTCTTCCCCATCGACACCGAGACGCTGAACTACCTTGGCATGTCGGGACGTGAGTCCCACCGCATTGCGTTGGTCGAGGCTTACGCAAAAGCGCAAGGACTTTTTCGTACCGCTGGAGACGCGGACCCGATCTTCACCGATGCGCTGGAACTCGATCTGGGGACCGTCGTTCCCTCGCTTGCTGGGCCGAAGCGTCCGGAAGGGCGTATTGCGCTCACTGACGTTAGCGTCGGTTTCGCGAAGGCGTTAGAGACCGAGTACGATAAGCCAGGGGAGCTTGCCGAACGGGTCGAGGTCGAGGGTCGCGAATTTGACATCGGGCATGGCGACGTCGTCATCGCGGCAATTACGAGCTGCACCAATACGTCAAACCCCAGCGTGCTGATTGCGGCAGGCTTGCTCGCACGTGCAGCCGTCGAGAAAGGTTTAGAGAGCAAACCGTGGGTTAAGACGTCGCTGGCGCCGGGTTCGCAGGTCGTCTCGGCGTATCTGAACTCGGCGGGACTTCAGCCGTTCCTCGACAAGCTTGGATTCAACCTAGTCGGGTTTGGATGCACCACCTGCATCGGAAACTCCGGGCCGCTCGCGCCGGAAATTTCCGAAGCTATCAACGACAACAACATCGTTGCCGCAGCGGTATTGTCTGGGAATCGCAACTTCGAAGGTCGCATCAGTCCCGACGTACAGGCCAACTATCTGGCGTCCCCGCCGCTCGTCGTTGCCTATGCTCTTGCCGGTTCGGTGCAAAAGGACCTAACGCAAGAGCCGCTCGGCACTGGAAAAGACGGGCAGCCGGTATTCTTGAAGGATATCTGGCCGTCCTCGCAGGAGATCCAGAAGTTTATTGCACAGAACATCACCAGGGAGCTGTTCGTGGAGCGCTACGCCGACGTGTTCGACGGCGATGCAAGCTGGCGCGCCATAGATGTCCCTGGCAGCCTGACTTATGGCTGGGACGACGACTCCACTTATGTGCGCAGTCCGCCCTACTTCGAGACGATCAGTAAGACGCACGATCCAGTATCGGACATAATCGGCGCGCGCATATTGGGACTCTTTGGCGACAAAATCACAACCGATCACATATCGCCGGCCGGAGCGATCAAACCATCATCGCCCGCGGGAGAATATCTAATCGAGCACGACGTCGCGATCACAGATTTCAATCAGTACGGCACGCGGCGCGGCAACCACGAAGTCATGATGCGGGGAACCTTCGCCAACATCCGCATCAAAAACCAAATGGCCAAAGACTCCGCTGGAAATGTCAAAGAGGGTGGCTTCACCGTTCAGCATCCTTCCGGCGATGCCATGTCGATCTATGACGCGGCCATGCGTTACCGTGACGAAAGCGTGCCGCTCGTCATCTTCGCTGGCGCTGAGTATGGCAACGGATCATCACGCGACTGGGCGGCAAAAGGCACGAAACTGCTGGGCGTTAGAGCCGTAATCGCGCAATCGTTTGAGCGCATTCACCGATCGAACTTGGTCGGCATGGGCGTGCTGCCGTTCGTTTTTGATGAGGGCACGAGTTGGCAATCGCTCGGCCTCAAAGGTGACGAGATTGTAATGATTCGCGGCCTTGCCGATCTTGCGCCGCTTCAGACCTTAACTGCCGAGATCACGTTTGCCGATGGTACGATCAAAAAGGTTCCGATCCGGTGTCGGATAGATACGCTCGATGAACTCGAATACTTCAAAAACGGCAGTATATTGCACTACGTCCTGCGTGATCTGGCTGCCGCTTAATGCCGAACATCCTTTACGCACGTCAACGCGAAAAGCGTTCGTCAAACAGGCCCTTAAGTCTTCAAGTGACTCAATCTTTCGTGACACGCGGTTGAAGCAAGCTGGCATGAGACTTACTCTACCGACAGCAATGTTTGATTTAGGTTTGCAACAATGCGGCTGGCTCCATTTCTTGCCCTAACGATTGCGTTCGTCATTCCGCCCTCCGGCGTGATGGTGCAGACGGCTCCGTTCGATCCGTTTTTCCCACCCCCCAAGAACGTGCTCGAACTTTTTACGAGCCAGGGCTGCGACACCTGCCCGCCCGCTGACCAGGTTCTGCAAAAATACGCGGAAAGAGACGACACTATTGCGCTTACGCTGCCCGTCGATATTTGGGACTATCTGGGTTGGAAAGACACGCTCGCTTCTCAGAAGAACAGCGAACGGCAGAAAGCCTACGCTAAGACGCGCGGAGATGGCGCGATCTTCACACCGCAGGTCGTCGTCAATGGTCTTTTGAGCGTGAACGGCAGCAAGCCGGGTACAATTGAAAAGGCCATAAAGACAACTGAGGGCGAGCTTCGCTCGAAGCGCGTGCCGATTCGTTTCTGGCACGAGCGCAACACGATCTACATCGAGGCAGGCGAAGCGCCCCAGGGCACCGATCTCAAGCGGGCCATTGTCTGGTTTGCCGTTGTGCAGAAGTCCGCCAAGGTTCCCATTGAGCAGGGCGACAACAAGGGCAAGACGCTGACCTACACGAATATCGTGCGCGAGATGTCACCTGTTGGCGTATGGAAAGGCAAGCCATTGAGCATAGCGCTGGCACGCACCGCGATTATGCGGCCCGAGACAGAGGCCTCTGTCGTCTTGCTCCAGGAGGGCAGAGGCGGGCCCATCATCGGTGCGGCGTGGACCAGCTTGTGGTAGGGCCTTGCGCCATTAACTCAACAAACCGCGCTTCTTCAAAAGCCCTTTGACCTCTGGCTGGCGCCCACGAAATGCGACATAGGCTTCCAGTGGATCGCGCGTATTTCCGGCCGCGTAGATGTGCTTTTTAAGTTTGCGTGCAGTCGCACGATCGAAAACGTCACCGGTATCCTCGAAGGCGGCAAAGGCATCCGCGTCCATCACTTCTGACCATAGGTAACTGTAGTAACCCGCTCCGTACCCGCCCACGATGTGCAAGAAGTGCGGGATGCGGTGACGCATAACAATTTCGCGTGGCATACCGATACGTTTTAGCGTCGTGCGCTCGAAGTCATTTACGTCAAGATCCTCGTTACCGGCGGTACCGTGCAGTTCCATGTCAACCAGGGCCGATGCAGCATACTCCACCGTTGCGAAGCCTTGGTTGAAGTTTCGTGCCTTCTTGATCTTCGCCAGCAACTTCTGCGGCATAGCCTTTCCGGTCTCGTAGTGCACTGCGAAGCGCTGTAGCACTTCGGGCACCATCAGCCAGTGCTCGTAAAGCTGGGAGGGCAGCTCTACGAAGTCTCGAGCGACGCTCGTACCAGAAATCGACGGATAGGTTACGTTGGATAGCAGCCCGTGCAATGCGTGGCCAAACTCGTGAAAGAGCGTGCGCGCGTCGTCGATTGACAGCAACACTGGCTCTCCCTCGGTGCTTTGCGCAAAGTTCAATACATTGACAATAATCGGGCGGATGTTGCCGGCAACCTTGGACTGTGAGCGAAAGCTGCTCATCCACGCGCCCGAGCGTTTCGATGGCCGGGCGAAATAGTCGCCGAGAAAGAGGCCGACGTAGCTACCGCGCCGATCCGTCACCTCCCAAGTGCGCACATCGGGATGGTAGCGAGGGACGTCATGGCGTTCCTTGAAGCGTATGGCGAACAGTCGCGTTGCAGTGTCGAAAGCTGCAGCAATGACATTGTCGAGCTTGAAGTAAGGACGCGTGACGGCATCGTCGAGTTCATAGAGCGCTTTGCGCTCCTTCTCCGCGAAGTAGCGCCAATCCCACGCTGCGATCTTAAAGTTCCCGCCCTCCGCGCGCGCGCGTCGCGCCAGGGCCTCCCGTTCCTGCGCAGCACGCTTGACAGCCACAGGCCAAACCGCTTCGAGCAGCTCTCGTACCGCTGCCGGCGTCTTGGCCATTGTTTCGTCGAGCGCATAGTCCGCGTAACTTTCAAATCCCAACAGACCAGAAAGCTCCGCCCTTAAGCGCACAATTCCAGTGACAATGGCGCGGTTGTCCGTCGCGTCGCCTGTCTCGCCGCGCATTGTCCACGCGTTGAAGGCGTCCTCGCGCAAGTCTCGCCGGTCGGAGAATTGCAGAAACGGCTCAATGTTGGAACGCGACAGCGTGATAACGTGCTTGTCCTTCAGGCCGATTTCGGTGGCAGCGCGCGCCGCGGTCGCGCGCAAAATCGGCGGCAAGCCAACGAGGTCGCGCTCGCCGTCCAGGACCAGCCGCCAAGACTGCTCGTCTTTGAGGACGTTCTGAGCGAATTGCGTCGCGAGCAATGCCAGACGCTCGTTAATCGCGGCGATGCGCGCCTTAGCCTTTTTGTTGAGGTTGGCGCCTGCGCGCACGAACCACGTATGGTGAAGCTCGAGAATGCGGGCCTGCTCGTCGGACAACCGCAAATGATTACGCCGCTGGTAAAGATCCTCCACACGCCGGAACAATCTTGCGTTGAGAAGAATATTCGTCTCATGCGCGGCAAGGTGCGGGACGACCTCGCGCTCAATACGCTGCAACTCGTCATTCGTGTCGGCGTCGGTAAGATTGAAAAAGACGCGGCTCACGCGTTCAAGCAGACGGCCGCTTTTCTCAAGTGCCGTGATCGTGTTGGTGAATGTGGGCCGAGCCGCCTGCCCGGTGATCTGCGTGATCTCCTTTTTGTGGGCGGCCATCGCATCCTTGAATGCCGGGGCGAAGTGGCCGGGCATGATCTTGTCGAAGGGCGGGACGCCGAATGGCGTCGACCACCTGCCAAGTAGGGGATTGGCCACTAGGCCAGCACGCTGCGGCTTGCGTGCTCGCGTTGACGACTTTGCTTTGCTTTTGGGGTTCACGTTTCGTTGGAGCGCGCGCTTCGTCACCGGATCCTGATTCCTCTAGAGCCTGATCGTTTCACTTGGAAGCGCCAATTGCTTCCAAGTAAAACATGAATCAGTCTCTACACTTTTGATTTAGAGCAAGATTCACTTATCTGCCGCAGCCCTCCCGCGCGAAGGCTTAAGCGATTCCATCAAGAACGATCTTGCTCTAGGAGAGCTGAAACTCAAGGTGCCATCGGAGATAAACATTTGCTGCAATGCCGCAAGCGCCCAAGCAAAAAAATGGGACCGGCGAGGAGCCGGTCCTTCGGACGCTCTTTGGAGCGAGGGCCATTCTGGGATGAAGCCTAATGTGGCCCGGTCCGTCGAAGATGCCCCGGGGGCTGGGGGGCTGAGAATCCAGGGCCTCTCTTTCAAGACCGGGCCAAGAGGCAACAACGAATAATTCGCAGCGCTTTGAGGCGGATCATTGACCAGGGCGGGTCCGCAATCAGGCTAAGTCGGGGATTTTCCGTGTGCCCTCACTCGTTAGGTGCGGCAGTTGCGCACTGCAAAGGACAATCGCGGTCACCAAACCCTTGAAATTCGCCTCGCCCAGCGCGATCATGATTGAGTTGTGATAAGGAGGCGCCGTTGAGCGAATCGGAACCCATAAATTTGCGCCCGCACCGGGCGGGCAGGTTTCCACTCAGAGGCGCTGGGCCAGATATAGGACCCTTCGCAACATTCGATCGGCACGAATTGAGCACTATCCTTGCCGTCTACGGCCGTAAGGTCGCTGCGGGCGAGTGGCGTGACTACGCCATCGACGTAGGCCGGGACAAGGCGGTGTTTTCCGTCTTTCGCCGTTCGAGCGAGTACCCTCTCTATCGAATTGAGAAATGCCCCCGGCTGGCACGCAAGCAAGGCGCCTATAGCGTCGTTGCGCCGGCGGGCTTGATCTTGAAACGGGGCCACGAATTAGGCCGCGTTCTACGCGTTCTGGAAGATCGCGTGCGCCTCGTCGCGCTCTAGAGCACGTTCCGATCATATTGACTCATTTGATGGAGCCAAATCAGTCCACTCGGCCAGGCACGCAACGCAGCACGATGCTTGCGTATCGGGCAAATTGCGTAACGACGACGATGGGCTGATTTGGCTCACCATCGTTGCCAGAGGCGCGTCTTCAACATGACAGGCCGGTTTTTCACGCCCGCCGGGCGGCGTTATGCTTCACTTGTGGTCGGGTCAGACCACGGCGTGAAGCCTGCCTGGCCAGCAGACGTAAAAAACCGGTCAAATAGGTCAATATGATCGGAACGTGCTCTAGACCCTCAACCCTAAAAGCTGAAGAGCCCCGACAAGCAGGGCTCTTCACAGGCATTAAGGTCTCAACGTCAGGCGGCCTACTGGCGGTTGCCGAACAGTTGCAACAGGAAGAGGAACATATTGATGAAGTCGAGGTAGAGGCTCAAGGCCCCCATAATCGCACTCTTTGCAACCATCGTCGCATCGTTGCGAACCAGCAGGTAGCCATCCTTGATCCGCTGCGTGTCGTAAGCAGTGAGGCCCGCGAAGACCAGAACACCTATAACGGAAATGGCGAATTGCAGGGCGCCTGACTGCAAGAACAGATTGACGAGCGCGGCGATGATGATGCCGACCACGCCCATGATCAGAAACGAGCCCCAGCCCGAGAGGTCCTTCTTGGTCGTATAGCCCCAGAGGCTTAGGCCCGCGAAAGCTCCCGCCGTGACAAAGAAGATCTGCGTAATCGACTGGCCGGTGAAGACCAGAAAGATCGATGAGAGCGACAAGCCCATCAAGGCCGCAAAGAGCCAGAACGAGATCTGAGTCGCACCCACGCTCATCTTCTGCGCGCGGAACGACATAAAGAGCACAAAGCCGAGCGGCGCCAGCATGACGACCCAGCGCAGCGGCGAGGTGTAGAGCATCTGGCCGAACGGCGTCAGTGCGCCATTGCTAATGGCCATTGTGGAAGTAAAGTAAGCGACGATGCCGGTCAGCGCCACGCCGGCAGCCATGTAGTTGTAGACGCCGAGCATGTATGCGCGCAGCCCCTCATCGACCGCTGCGCCCGCACGAGCGGCGGTTCCAGATTGCGCGTACCTGTTCTGAGCCATGAGTGTATCCTTTATTGGTTCGGCGAGAACTGCCAAATCATGGACAGAATATGCGCTGCCAGTGCGTCTCTTTCAAGTCGTGCAACCCCTAATTTTGCCGGTAATACAGACGTTCCGAGGCCCGATTCAGCAGTTTCTTAACGGCCCTTCACTCAGATCGCAGGTAGGGTACCGCAGGCGCGCGCAGCACCGCCCAAGTGCCCGCGCCACCAAACAACAGCACCAGCCCCGTCGAGAGCGAGAGCGCCAAAGCGACCGCAGAGAGTGAAAAGCTAAACGGGATTTTCATCACCTCAGTGACGGCAATCCATGCGGCAATTGAGCCGAGTACCACAGCGAACAAGGCCGTTACGGCAGCAAGCAGCACATACTCAAGCACGTGCGAGGTGAGGATACGTCGTCGTGTAGCGCCGAGCGTCTTCAAGATCACCGCTTCCAGGATGCGGCGGCGTTGCGCCGTCGCAAGTGCACCAGCGAGCACCAAGGCGCCAGCAAGGAGTGTCACGCTGCCCGCAACGCGGATTGCCGTCATCACTTTTGCGAACACCGCGTTGAAGGCATCCAGCACGTCCCTAACGCGAATTGCGGTAACCGAAGGGTAAGCGCGCCCCAAGCTGCGAACAACCTGGGCTTCCGTAGCCATCGGCGTGCCCGGCGGGAGCGAAATCGTTGCGAGCAGATTGTGCGGCGCGCCTCTCAGAGTGTTGGGCGAGAACACCATAACAAAGTTGATTGCAAGGCTTTCCCACTTCACCTCGCGCAAGTTGGCGATGCGCGCCGTAACGTTGCGACCGAGGATATTCACCGTCACCGTGTCACCGAGCTTCAAGCCGAGCTTTTCTGCCAGCTCGATCTCGAATGAGACGAGCGGGTCGCCATCATAGCCGGTCTCCCACCACGCTCCGACCTTGACTTTCGAACCTTCGGGCACGGTGTCGGAGTAGGACAGGCCGCGGTCGCCGTTCAGGACCCACTGCGCCTCGGGCGGCGCTTTGATCTTTTCGACCGGCGTGCCGTTCAGGCGTACGAGCCGGCCGCGCAGCATCGGAGCATCCTCGACGATGGTGCCGGGAACCTCCTCTTGGACAAGCGCGGTGAGCGCTGGGTAGTCGGCCTTGGGGATGTCGAGCACGAAGTAGTCGGGTGACCGTATGGGCAAGCGCTCGCGCAGCTCTTTGATAAGCGAAGCGTCGGCGAGCGCGACCGCGACGAGCAATGATAAACCGGCACCGAGCGACAAGACGACAGAGCGCGTCAGTCCTCCCGGCGCACCAAGGTTGCCAACTGCCAGCGCAAGCTCTGGCATGCGCGACCGAGGAACGCGGCGCGCAACCCACGTTACGGCTGCACCCAGCGCAATAAACACGGCGAACAGCACGACAAGTCCGCCACAGAAATAGAGCGCAATGCGCTTTGAGTCGGATGTGACCAGGGCAAAGGCAACGAGTGCTAAGGCCAATGCGACCGTCACGACGATGACCCAGGCGCGTGGCCAGGTGCGTTCTGGCGCCACCTCCTCGCGGAAGAGAACACTGGCGCTGACGCGCTCAACCCTGCCAAGCGGCCAAATCGCAAAGAGCATCGCGACGGCAACGCCGTAGACCGCAGCAGAGAGAATGCTCAGAGCCGACACGGTGATCTCGACCTGGATCGGCAGGATGTCTCCGTAGAGCCCATTCAAGACGATGGGGAGCAGGGTCCCGAGCAGCAAGCCGATGGCGATGCCGATCACGGAAACCACGATGATCTGGACGAGGAAGACGGTGAGCACCATGCGGCTCGTGGCTCCGACACTCTTCATGGTTGCGATCACTTTGCGGCGCTTGTCGATGAAGGTGGCGACCGCATTGGCAACGCCGACGCCGCCAACAAGCAGCGCCGTGAGACCGATGAGCGTCAGGAATTGGCGCAGGCGCTCCAGCACCTGGCTGACCCGGGGAGACGGATCGCGCCGGTCGCGAACCGTGAACCCAGACTCGGGCAACTCAGAATTGACTCGCTCACGCAGCGCCAACAGCTCATCTTCGCTCGCAGACCGGCTGGGATCGAGCTTCAGCGCATAACGCCAGCGGATAAGCGTGCCGGGCCTCACAAGACCGGTCTTCTCCAAAGTCTCAAGCGAGATCAAGACGCGCGGCCCGTAGGTCAGTCGGTCGGTAATGGTGTCAGGCTCCGACTTGATGGTACCGTTGATCTCCACCTCCTCGGCACCAAGTTTCATGTGGTCGCCAACCTTGAGGGCGAGACGTTCCAAAAGAATGGGATCGATCACGGCACCCCGGTGCAGCGCCTCTTGCAGTGGCACGACATTGCCCAGCTCCACCGCACCGACGAGGGGATATTTAGCGTCCACGATCTTCAGTTCGGTGAGTGCCTGGTCCGATCCGTCGGTCCGTCGCGCCATTGTGCGCATGGTCGCGGTTTCGCTTAACGTGCCAAGGTTCGAAAGCACGGTACGCTCAGCTCCTTCGGAACGCACATGCATACGCGACAACGTTGCATCACCACCTAAGATCGCTTCGCCTTGGCGCTCAAAGCCAGCGCGCAATGCGTCGGAGACCGCACCCACGCCGGTGATCACCGTAACGCCAAGCGCAACGCAAGCGATAAATATCCGAAAGCCCGAAAGTCCGCTGCGCAGCTCACGCACTGCGATTCCCAATAGGCGCGGCGTCCGCCAGTCACGGATTTGAGGAGCGGAGGCGAGCCCTTCTATCGTCATGACGCGGCGCGTGCCTCCGCTGCAGTTTTGATGTGGCCGTCCGCCATGTGGATCGTGCGCGCGCTGGCCGCGGCCACGCGTTGATCGTGAGTGACCAGCATGAGGGTCGCATCGCGGCGGCGCTGCAAGCCAAACAGCAAATCGACGATGTGCTTTCCCGTCTGGCTATCGAGATTGCCCGTCGGCTCATCGGCGAGGATCAACTTCGGCTGCCTGCTCAATGCACGCGCGATAGCCACGCGCTGCTGCTCGCCGCCTGAGAGCTGCGCGGGAAAATGATCGACGCGCGGCGCGAGGCCAACTTCTTCGAGCAGCGCGCGCGCAATCTCGAATGCGTTCAAATCCCCAGCGAATTCCAGCGGCAACGCTACATTCTCCAATGCCGTCATGGTCGGCACCAGATGGAAAGATTGGAAGACGATGCCGATGTTTGCACCGCGCACCAGCGCAAGCTTATCCTCGTTAAGCCGCGTGAGGTCGTGACCGGCGACGCGCACGCCGCCACTCGTTGCGCGCTCCAGACCCGCCGCCACCATGAGCAGCGAGGTCTTTCCCGAGCCGGACGGACCGACGATAGCCAGCGATTGGCCCTCCTCAACGTCGAGGCTCACGTCATGCAAGATCTCGACAGGGCCGGCACGGCTCGTCAGGGTCAAGCGCACCTGTTCTAGAGCGACAATCGGCTGGTGCACGGGTGGGAAAGCTCCGCTACTTGCGGTGAATGGAGACTTGCCTCACGTTGACCGCGCTTCTACCTGATGATCGGCTTGGATGATCGTTGAGGCGGAAAGATGAAGGTGGTGAACGCAAGACGCAAATGGCGCAGCCTTGCTCAAGTGGTGGTTCTCCTGGCCGCCGTCAATGCGAGCGTGAGCGCTGCCGACGCGCCCACGGCACGGGCGGAGCCTGCCAAACCCATTCGGATCGTGGCATTTGGCGACAGTCTGACAGCCGGTTACGGCCTCAAGCCATGTCACGCTTTTCCCGCGCAACTGCAAAAAGCGCTCAAAGCCCGAGGCCACGACGTGGTTGTCGTCAACGCCGGTGTGTCAGGCGATACGACAGCGGCGGGCTTGGAACGTATTGCCTGGGCGGTGCCGGATGGCACGGATGCCGTCATTTTGGAGTTCGGCGGAAACGATGCTCTGCGCGGCATCGACCCAAAAGTGACACGAGCCAATCTGGATAAAATCATTTCCAGCCTCGAGGACCGCGACATTCCCATCCTGCTTGCCGGTATTCGCGCGCCAGCTAACTGGGGTGAAGTTTACTCGAAGGCCTTCGACGTGATTTTTCCTGATTTGGCTGAAGAATACGGGCTTGTCTTCTACCCATTCTTCCTTGAAAACGTGGTGCTCAATCCAAAGCTAAACCTTACCGATGGGCTTCACCCGAATTCCAAAGGTATTACCGAAATCATCAAGCGAATCATACCTTCTGTCGAGGAGCTGATCGACCGGGCTTCAACGCAGCGCGCTTCCGCCTCTAAGGGCCAATAGGCTACACGCATGCCCCGGCTTTTCACTGGTATCGAGATCCCCCTTAAGCAGCGCGAGCATCTTGCGCGCCTGCGTCAGCCTTTATCGGGCGTGAAGTGGGTCGATCTAGAGAACCTTCACATCACGCTTCGCTTCGCCGGCGACATCGACAATGCGCGGGCAGCTGAGTTTGCTGACGACCTGGCGGGTATCGACGTCAACGCTTTCGAGGCAAGACTTGCGGGGCTCGGAGTCTTTGGCGGCAAAGAGCCCAGATCGATTTGGGCCGGCGTGGAAGCGGACCCGGAGCTTGAAGCGCTAGCGCGCGCCAACAAACGCGCCGCGCGCTTGGCTGGGCTGGCGCCGTACGGCCGGGCATTCAAACCGCATGTCACCATCGCGCGTTTGAAACGCACCGGCTCTGATGCTGTCGCGCGATTGCTGGGACGCATTGGAGCCTTCCGCTCGCTACCCTTCTTCGTCAGTCGTTTTGTACTCTTTTCCTCACGCCCGAAGATTGGCGGCGGCCCCTACGTGGTCGAAGAGGTTTTTCCGCTCAAAGGCGGAGAATTCGCAGATTTTCAAGACATTTGAGGCGGCTGGTAGTCAGTCGTAACGGTGCCACAGCCTTGGTGACCAACCGCTATAACCGGCTCGGCGGCTCTGCCAGCGGCGGAAGCCTGGCGGGCGCTGCCGGTAGGATTGTGGTGGTCTACTAAGGACGCGTTCTTCATAGAGTGCCACGGCGGGATCGACTTCGTGTTTCTTCGTCGGCGAAGCTTCAGTAGCCCGTTCAGCCTCTTCGGCTGCATAGGCCAGGTGGCGCGCCTTTGCTTCCGCGGACCATGGTGCTGCTCGACACGAGCAGCCTGAAACCAGGGACTTACGATAACGGAAAGCATTGGGGAGCGTGCGATAAGAGCGCCCTGATAGATCGATCATCTTCTCGATGCTTCCGCCCGAGGATGGATAGTAGAAGAGCCGCGCCTTACCATCGCAGCGCTTCATGCACGCACGGTTGTCACGATAGAAGGACTCGCGGCGCACACCAAAACTAATGGGGAAATAAAACCCGTCGCACAGTCGCACGCACATCGTGCGGTAAGTCCCGCCATCTTCTGGGAGCCAATCGTATTCGTAGCGCTGGGCGCCCGAACCGTAAGGGTTAACACGGCCATGGCCGTGCTGAGGTGCGCGCGAACCCGTCGCGTTAAACATTCTTTGTATCAGAGATTGAGAAAAGGATGGCTCCGCTGCGGCCAGAAGCCCAGCGACAAGCACCGTCAAACCCCAAATCCCTCGGCCAACGCGCATACTCAGAACTAGCCCCACCTGGGCGTCGAAACATGTGCACGGAGCATCACCCGCTGATGGCAAATATTGTCTGAATACGCGCCCAGCACCGGGTTACATCGTTAGGATGACCTTGCCGACTGCCTCACGCCGGTCCAGAACGCCGATCGCCTCGCGAATCTGGTCCAAAGGGAAGGTCGCGTGGATGCGGGGTGCCAGGTTACCCTCGGCAATCCAGCGCAGCACCCGTGCCATGTTTCTGCGGTGCCCGGCAGGATCGCGCTTTACCGACTCGGGCCAAAGCACACCGATGGCTTCCGCGCCCTTCAGGAGAAGTAGGTTGAGCGGGATTTTTGGGATCTGCCCTGAGGCAAATCCGACGACGAGAAAGCGTCCCTGCCAAGCCATCGCGCGCACTGCCGCCTCCGATGAGTCACCGCCAACACAGTCGTAGACGACGTCGACGCCATGCCCCCCGGTCAAATTGCGTAGCGCTCCCTTGAGTTCGGTTTCCTGATAGTTGACGAGCTCGTCGGCGCCATGGCTAAGACAAACGCTGAGCTTTTCTGCCGAAGAGGCAACCGCGATCACTCGTGCGCCCATTAGCTTGGCAATCTCCAGCGCGGCCAGACCGGCGCCGCCGGCTGCCCCCAGCACAGCGACTGTTTCGCCCGGCTGCAAATGGGCGCGGTCCTTTAAGCCGTGGATCGCCGTACCGTAGGTCACGCTCACGCCAACAGCAATCTCATCGCTCACCGCATCGGGAATTGCCACGAGCGCATTGGTGGGGACCACGACCTGCTCGCGCGCGCCGCCCCAGCCGATGTAGGCCATGACCCGGTCGCCAACGGCAAGACTGACCACACCGTCTCCCACCGCTTCGACGACACCGGAAAATTCGGCAGCAGGCGAGAACGGCAGCTCAGGCCTTGCCTGGTATTTGCCACGCGTGATGAGGGTGTCGGAGAAGTTGAGGGCCGCCACCTTAACGGCCACCAGGACGTCGCCCGGACCGGGCGTAGGCGGACCAATTTCCTCGATGATGAGGCCGTCGGGGCCATCGAGGCTCTTGCAAAGGGCGGCCTTCATGTAAAACCTCCTGGAACCAGGATGGTGCCGTTCAAATCGGCTGACCTTCGACCACGGGTCGCTTGCCCCGGCAAGACCAATTCATCGAATCCGGATCAGACAGCAAATGTCGCAAACCCCCATTGTAAATTGGCCGCCCACCGCCCGCGGGTACTTTGGCATCGGTGCAGAGCGCATATCTAAGGCCTTAAACCTCGGCAATCTTATGCGCTCAGCACACGGTTTTGGGGCAAGCTTCACTTTCACGGTCGGCGCCACTTATCATGCGCTGGAGGCACGCGCGGATACCTCTAAAGGACAGTGGCATCTGCCACATTTCAACTGGGCGACGATCGATGAAATCGCATTCCCTGAGGGCTGCAAGCTCGTTGGCGTGGAACTGCTCGACGAGGCCATCGACCTGCCGAGCTTTCGTCATCCCATGCGCGCGGCCTACGTTTTGGGGCCGGAACAAGGTTCGGTTTCACAAGGACTTACCGAACGATGCGATCATATCGTCAGAATTCCGACCCGCTTTTGCGTCAACGTTGCCATGGCCGGAGCTATCGTGATGTATGACCGGGTGCGGAGCATGGGGCGCTTTGCTGAACGGCCGACCAGAGAAGGCGGCCCCAAGACCTTCGGAGCCATTCCACGCCGCAGCGGTGCGTAGAATGGGCGGAGAGGATGACAGGCGCCGCAATTGGCGCTTATGCTGGTTGCAACTAAATCTGACACGGCCTAGAGAGCCCCATGAGCAAAGCCCGCAACTATCTCATCGCCGCCGCTTCGGTCCTCGCCACAAACGCGTTGCTCGTGACGCCCACTGCGGCGCAGACGGTCAATCTTGTCGAGCGCTCGGGCGCGTGGAGCATATACGCTGACACGGGCACCCCTAAGAAGGTCTGCTTTGCAGCCTCGTCGCCGCAAGCGGTCGAGCCCATTGGGGCCAACCGCGGCTCCATCTTTTTCTATATCTCGGCCTGGCCCAAGGACGGCATCAAGGCAGAGCCCAGCGTGAAGCTGGGCTACCCGGTCAACACTGAAAAGGGCGTCACGGTAACGATCGGAACCGACGTCTTCAAGCTCTTCTCCAAGGAGCAGCACGGGTTTGTTGCCGATCCTTCCGAAGAGCTAAAGTTGATCGACGCTTTAAAAAAGGGATCGACGGCAATGGTGCGGGCCACCTCGACCCGGGGCACAAGCACAATCGACACCTACTCACTTTCAGGGATCTCCAAAGCGTTGGAGAAGTTGACCGCCACCTGCCCGTGAGGCTTAGCGACTTGAGCCTGCTCGTTCGCGCTTGCGCAGCTCGATGTAGAGCGCGCCTTCCCCGCCATGCCGTACCGTAGCCGACGCGAAGCTTATGACAATAGCGCGCAGTTGGGGCTCGGCTAGCCAGCCCGGTAGGTTGCGTTTGATTACGCCGCGCTCCTCCTCGCGCAGCCCGGCGCACGCGTACGCCTCCGAACTCGCACGCGGCGTGGTTCCCTTACCGGTGATGACGAGCACCCAGCGCTGCCCTTTGGAATGTGCGCTGAGCAGGAAGCGGCCCAAGGCCGAGTGGGCTTCCCTCTGGCGCATACCGTGCAAATCAATACGCGCCTCGATTTCGATCCGGCCGGAACTAATCTTGCGCGCCTTACGGCGATCAAGTTGCGAAAGCGGCGGAGCTGATTTCGCGTGCGCCTGCCGCGTCGAAGGCCCCGGCGCGGAACGTTCAACCGTGCGTTTCGAAGCCGGCTTCTGAGACGCTTCTGGTTGCCGTGGAGACTTGTCCGACGTGTCCTCGTGCCGAACCTGGACGCGCGCCTTCTTTTTTTTCAAGGGTTGTAGATTGTTGGCGGCTTGCTCCCAAAGAAAGCGTTCCTCTTCGGAGAGGTGCTGCTTGCCGCTGCCGCTCTTACGACCCGGCTTGCTCAACGCGCGGCCTTCTCGATCTTTGTCCATGGAAGGCGTTCGCCAGGTTGCGCAGCGTGCTTTGTTTTGTCGGGAAGGAGCACGAAAAAGTTGCCGGGGTGATTGGTGGTTCCAGCCAGCCAGCCGGCCTTGTCACCGGAACCGTAGTAGATATCGCCACGCTCCGGTCCCTTAATCGCAGAGCCGACGTCTTGCGCGATCATTAGGCGAGAGAACCCGCCCTTCTTGCTGGCCTGTTTCAAACGGGGGGCGGAAACGAAAATTGGGGTGCCAAGGGTATGATAGGCTGTGTCCACGGCTAGACTCCGTCCCGACGTCAGCGTGACGGACATAGCACCCAATGCACCTTCAGCTTGCGGGCCCCGAAGTTCGCGGAAAAAGATGAAGGACGCATTCTTCCACATGACCTTCTGGCCGCGAGCGCGATCGGCGCGTAGCCATTTTCTCAAGGACTGAAGGGAAACCTTGTCGGCTGGAAATTGGCGCGTTCTGACCATATACTTGCCAATCGACGAATAAGGGTGGCCGTTCTTGCCGTCATATGAAATGCGGATCGACTTGCCGTTCGTCAGATCGATGCGGCCAGATCCCTGGATGTGCATGAAAAACGCGTCGACGGGATCTGCCAGGTAAAGCAATTCCAGGCCCTGCCCCGCCAGCGCACCGCGCTCGATCTGGTCGCGTGTCGGATAAGGGACCAGACCGGCGGTCGTTTTGCGCATGTGGGTAAAACGGTGCCCCGTTGCGCCACGCTTGGTCTCGGGCACGACATTCACGAGGTCGGGCGGGCGACGATAAGTTGGGGTTTTAAAACGTCCGTGGGGCTTGCGGGCACCCTTTAACACCGGCTCGTAGTACCCCGTCAAAATACCCTTGCCGGCCTTGTGCACCACATGATGGGGCACGAACTGGGCTTCGAAAAACGCCCGCGCGGTCGCCCTGGTCGGATTTTTGAGCGCCTTGGCCGCGCGGCAGGCCGTCACCAACGCGGCGAGCGACGCCTTGCCGCCCTTCGACGTGGCACGGCGAGCCTCAAGCATCTGATCGCACGATTTTAAGAAGGTCTTGAACACGGCCAGATGGTCGTCGTCTTGCCAGCCTGAGAGATCGGCAAAGGTTGCCGGCTTCAATGTCACTTTGCCCATGGTCATTTTGGACCGAGAAGAACTCCCCCCTGGCGCGGCATGCGATAGGGGCACTGTGGCAACCAAGGCACCACGGTAACCGCGATTGCGGCTAGTTGCCGCCATCTCGCACATTGAACCACAACACGAGCCAACTAGGTTCCCTCCCTCGCTCGTTCACCCCCTCGAGCCATCCTGCATCTAACACTCGACTAAGCGGGAGACTGTGTTTCGACCAGCCGCCAATTCGGATTGGCGAGGGCGTGCTCCGTCGAGACATCGCGGCTGAAGGTCCAGATGTCGGTGACTTCCTTGATGCGTTGCGGGTCACCCGTAATGATGGCGCCGGCACGATCGCGTGTCGCTGAAATGAGCTGGCTCACGAACCGGACGGTGATGCTGCCAGTGCCGCTCTTCACATCTGATTCCAAGATATCCGCCTTGTTGATGCCAACGAAGCTCTGATCGATCTGCTCACCACGATCCTCGCGGTCAGACATGGCGCGGGTGAATCCATCAAAAACGTCTTTGCTTATTAGGCCCTTGAGAAGCTTACGATTCCCTTCGGCAAACGCCGTGACGATCATCTCGTAGGCTTGGCGTGCACCTTGTACGAAGGATTCAGGATCAAAGGCAGGATCGCGTTTGGCGATCTCGAGAAGCCCGCGCCGTACCTCTGCATTAACGCCAGGAAACGCCTTAATGCGTTCCTCTGCGTCGGCCACGGCTACGTCCTCCCCTGAGTCGGGCTCGGCGTGATCGCGGTCGCGGCGCGGCAATGTGACCACATTGTCGCTGGGAGAGGTTGGGGCGCCTTGCTGGCGCCGCTCGGCCCGGTAGCGTTCGATGCGGGCCTCCTCATCACCTGTGCGCCGGCCCAAGACGCTTCTCAGCTTCCACACCACGACGACCGCGACGATGATCGAGATTAGTGTGAAGAAATCAATCTTCTCCATTGAGGGTTGCCTTCCTGGCGATCAACGGCGTGACTGGATTCTAATGATACATATATGATCGCGCTGCAGGCGCGGCCCAAGCTCTAAAGCGTGCCATGGGCCTCAGACCTGATCCGCTATCATGGGCTCAGGGTGGTCGCACCCTGCAAATTACGGCACAAACGCCCCAAAGCCAACCCGATTGAGGGGCTGATTGGCACCTTGATATTACAGACGATTAATATTCACCCGCGAGTACGCCTTATGCTGCCCTCTTTGCGCTTCGCCCTACTACTGGTCTTCATCGCGTTTCCGCTCCTCGAGATCGCACTTCTTATCAGAATTGGGCAAACGATTGGTGTCTGGCCCACGATCATGATCCTCATTGCCGCGGCCGTGCTGGGCATAGTCGTCATACGTCAGCAAGGCCCTTCCATGGTAAGCTGTGCTTTTGCGGCCATGAACGAAGGCAAACCACCGATTGGGCCGGTTTTTGACAGCTTCGTCGTTATCTTGGCCGGCTTCCTACTGCTGATTCCTGGTTTGTTAACCGACGCGGCCGGCCTGTTGCTGCTCGTCCCGCCGATACGCCGGAGGGCGATTAACTGGGCCACCTCGGGTCTTTTTGCCGCATCTGAGGGGACAGGCTCGCAAGCAAAGCGGGGCGGGCGGAGCACCGTGATCATCGAAGGCACTTACGAACGTTTGGATGACACTCCGCGTAAGCCGAAAAAGGACGAGTAGGCACTGCCAGGCGCAGGCATGGCGAAAGAACGCTTCGGCGTGTTAGTGAGCGCGGATCGCGCCCCAATATTACGGATCAGTTTCAATGACAAACGACGGAAAAGAAACAAACGGCAAGTCGGCTAAGCAAACAAAGGAAGGCGCTCAGCCCGCCCAAGTGCAAGTCGTTGGTCAGTACATTAAGGATCTCTCCTTCGAGAATCCGAATATCGCCAAGCTTCTCAGCGAGCCGGGTGACAACCCCAACATTAAGATCACAGTGAACGTGGGTTCAAACAGTGTGGGCACCAATCTGTATGAAAGCGCGATCGACTTCAACGCCCAGGCAGCCAATAAGCACGGCGTCATCTATGAGCTTGAGCTCGTTTACGGTGGCCTCTTCAGGCTCAAAAACGTGCCTCAGCAATCGCTACAGCCGTTTTTGCTGATCAACTGTCCGTCGATCCTGTTTCCCTTCCTGCGCCGTATCGTGGCCGATATCACGCGCGAAGGCGGCTTTCCGCCGCTTTTATTGGACCCCATCGACTTCGCCGCGCTGTTCATGCGCCGGCAGCAGGAGCTGGCGGCACAACAAGGTAGAAGCGCGCCCACGAACTGATCGCCCACGATCATGTTTACTTTCCGCGCTGGATGCCTGCGCCCAGGTACCTGTGCCACAATGCATCGGCACCCAGCGTCTCGACGAATGCGCGATGCTCAGCCTCAGCTTCGACGGTCAATCGAGACTCGAGCGTCGTGGACCTTTGCTTGACCCTGCGCCTGCGAGCCGCCCCCATCTCAGATCCGCCCGCGGCGCCCACAGCCAAACCCAGTGCGGCCTGACGCGCACCAAGCAGCTCGATGTAAACTTCCGCGAGCAGGAGGGAGTCCTTGAGCGCGCCATGCTTCGTGCGTTTTGAATTGTCGATGCCGTACCGCTTGCACAGCGCATCTAGGTTATTGGGACCTGCCAGATGCCGGCGCCGCGCGAGCTGCAACGTGCAGGTCACACGGTCCATGGTGATCGCGGGAAGCGAGATTCGCCCCAACTCGGCATTTAAGAAACCGATATCGAAGCTCGCATTGTGGATGATGAGCGAGTCCTCGCCGATGAAGTCGAGGAATTCCTCGACAACATGAGCAAAGAGCGGCTTGCCTTCCAGGAATGTACCCGACAGGCCATGCACGGCGACGGCTTCGGCCGGCACGTCGCGCTCGGGATTGATGTAGCGGTGAAACTCGCGCCCGGTAGGAATGCGGTTCAAGAGTTCGACACAGCCGACCTCAACCAGGCGGTCGCCGCTCTTTGGGTCGAGCCCTGTCGTCTCGGTGTCGAGAATGATTTCGCGCATGGCCCGCCTTTTCCCAGATGCGTCGGATCGTACTCAAGCCCAGAATTCAACAAACGCGCTGGCGTCACGGCGCTCCAGATTCGCAATAATAGTATCAAGTGCGGCGCGGCTGGCGGCAATTTCGCCGCTTGTGTCCACAACGAAGTCGGCGCCCACGCGCTTCTCCGCGTCTGGCATCTGACGTACAAGCAGGCTTGCGAGCTTTTCACGGGTCATGCCAGGCCGTTTCATGAGACGTTGACGTTGCAGCTCGGGTGCTGCACTCACAACGATGGTTGTGTCGACCTTCGCGTCGGCGCCGGTCTCGAACAGCAATGGGATCTCAAGCACGGCCATGCGCACACCGCGCGCCGCTTCTTCTTGCAGGAACCTACGCTCTGCCTCGCGCACCAGAGGATGCACGACAGCCTCAAGTACCGCTAAGCGTTCCGGATTGGTCATCACGGCCATACCGAGCTTGCCGCGATCAACTTTACCCTGCGAAGTCGTGCCTGGAAATTCTTTCTCGATGAGTGGAACGGCGGCACCTTCATACAGCGCGTGTACCGCGGCGTCGGCATCAAAAACGGGCAACCCCCGGCTTCGCAAATGTTCTGCCGCTGTCGATTTGCCCATACCGATGGATCCAGTGAGGCCAATGATAAGCATTAGCCTCCCTCGATGTTGCCAACAATGAGGTTTCTCAGCTCGTCCGTCACCTCAGGGCGTACGCCAAACCATTTTCCAAAACCAGGTACGCCCTGATGCAAAAGCATCCCCACCCCATCGACTATACGCAAGCCTTGGGACTTTGCCTTGCGCAGCAGCTCCGTCTCCAATGGCACGTAGACGATATCGGACACAACGCATTCAGGGTCGAATCCCGCCAAATCGAAGTCGAGCGTGCCGACACCATTCATGCCGATGGTCGTGGTGTTGACGAGCACGGCCGAGTCGCGCGAGCCCGCTTCGCGCTGTGACCAATCGAACACCTTTACGCACGGCCCAAATTGCTGCGCTAACGTCTCGGCCCGGGCGCGCGTGCGATTAAAGACGCGGATCTCACTCACACCAGCGTCGAGAAATCCGAATACGATCGCCCGCGCCGCGCCGCCCGCGCCAAGAATGGAAACTGGCGCATCGCGTCGATCCCATCCAGGAGCCTGCTGGCTGAGATTGGTCATATATCCGTAGGTATCAGTATTGGCGGCAACGAGTTTGCCATCAGACAGCCAAAGCGTATTGGCTGCCGAAACCGCTTTCGCCGAATCTTCTCTTTCGTCAGCGGCAGAGAATGCGGCTGCCTTGTGGGGCACTGTTACGTTGCATCCGACGTAGCCATTGGCACGAAGCGACAGCAAGAAGTCGGCAACCGCTTCGGGTACAACAGCCCGCTTTGTGTAGGTGCCATCGATTCCATACTTCTTGAGCCAGTAGCCATGCAGCAAGGGCGAGCGCGAATGCTCCACGGGACAGCCTATGACGCATGCATGCTTCATTGGGTAATGACGCCTCGCGCCCGTAGCTCTTCGAGTACTGGCAAAAGTGGCAGACCAAGAACCGTGAAATAGTCGCCTTCCAAGCGCTCAAATAACTGCACCCCTAGGCCTTCCAGCTCATAGGCGCCAACCGATTGGCAAATGCGGTCGCCTGCGCGCACGAGGTAATCATCGAGAAAGGCGTTCGAAAAATCACGCATGAATAGCCGCGCGGTTTCTACGCGTGACCATGTGACGTAACCATCTTCGGCAAATGCCACCGCCGAATAAAGCTCGTGTTCACGCCCACGCAGCTTCAACAACGTCGCGCGGGCGGCCGCTTGATCTTTTGCCTTGGTCAGCAATTCGGAACCGAATGCCAACACTTGATCACCTGCAACAACGAGCGAGTCGGCATGCCTGCCGCTCACGTCCTTGGCTTTTGCGCGCGCAAGGGCTTCGGCAATATGTGCGGGCGCAACCGACTTCTGCTCCGCCAGCAGGGCATTGCGCAAGGCAAGCTCGTCGAGATCCGCCGGATCGACCGTGAACGGGACGCCGGACGCCGCCAACATCTCATGACGTGCCCGGCTTGCCGAGGCAAGTACAATTTCGCGTGATCTATCCGTCGCTACCATGTACGGCCTCACCATGTACGGCCTCGGTCTCTTGTGCGCGTTGATCATTCAAGAGCTTTATGATCGTTGCCGCAGATTCTTCGATCGAGCGGCGCGTTACATCAATCACCGGCCAGCGGTACTTAGCGCAGATGCGCCGCGTGTGAGCAATTTCAACAGTGATACGATCGCGGTCCGTGTAGTCGTCCAGATCACGGTCCGATAAAAGCATCGCGCGGTGACGGCGAATTTCTGCAATGCGATCAGCACTAGCCACAAGACAAACGATGAAGGCTGAGTGTAGCTTTGTCAGTTGTTCGGGTAATGGGACCGACGGTATCAGCGGCACGTTGGCAGTCTTATAGCCGCGTTGGGCCAAATAGATGCTGGTCGGCGTCTTGGATGTGCGCGAAATGCCAAGGATGATGATGTCGGCCTCATTGAGGTCTTCGGGCAGGTGTCCATCATCGTGCGCCATAGTGAAATTGAGCGCGTCGATACGCTGGAAATAGTAGGCATCGAGGACGTGTTGGCCGGCAACAGTCGGCGTTCGTGACGCGCCGAGGTAGCTCTCGAACACCTGCATAATTGGTTGCAACACAGCAAGACAGGGAACTTTCAGCTCACGGCTCCGACGCTCGAGTTCCTCCGTCAGATCTCTATTGATGATGGTGTAGAGGACAATGCCCGGAGCTTGCTCAATTTCTTGCAGCACGCGCTTCAATTGACGCGGTGTACGTACCAGTGGGTGCACGTGCTCAATGGGGCGCACCATCGAGTACTGCACGCACGCGGCCTTTGCGATCGTCGTGAGCGTTTCTCCCGTCGAATCTGAGACGAGATGCAGATGAAAGAAACTTGGCAGTCCATTCGTCATCGCAAAGACAACCATGCGGGACGACTTGTTGAAAAGTAGCCCGGTTTTCCAGAGGGCGGATGCAACTGATCTTCTCGTACACCGCCTACTGTGCACTCATCCAAGGGATTGACCACATTTGCCGCCGCGCGAACAAGCAATCTCAATATGGAGTTCTCCTTGAGGATAGATGCCTTGTCGGGTGTAGGCCCAGCACCTGTCAACAACTCATACCCATCAGTTGCCGCAGCATGCGGCGGGTTAAGCTATTGACGAG
Organism: Hyphomicrobium sp.; assembly: GCA_024230315.1. Classification (GTDB taxonomy): domain Bacteria; phylum Pseudomonadota; class Alphaproteobacteria; order Rhizobiales; family Hyphomicrobiaceae; genus Hyphomicrobium_A. The sequence continues at coordinate 14,049 of JAAERO010000444.1, read as the reverse complement.
AGCACCATTTAACACAACTTGTGGCCTCTTGCCGTCGCGACCGCCAGATCTGCCACCAACTCGTTCAGGTTGTGGGATGCTTGTGGAACAAGGTAGGACAAAGCCGATATCCTCAAAATCCACCGCCCTAAGAGTCATAACAATAAGACTCTAGACTCTACTATTTTGTTTAAAGTGAAGAGATGAGCCAACCTCTGAAACCAACAATCTCGACCGACAACCGTGGCCGATTTCTCGGCGTCTTGGCAAAGCAAACCGAAGCTCCGCCTCCAATTTGGCTCATGCGTCAAGCTGGACGCTATCTCCCCGAATATCGCGAGGTGCGAACAAAAGCTGGCGGATTTCTCAACCTTTGCTACACGCCCGCGCTGGCCGCGGAGGTGACGCTACAGCCGATCCGCCGTTTCGGTTTCGATGCTGCGATTCTCTTCTCCGACATCCTGGTGGTCCCCGATGCGCTGGGGCAGGGCCTGCGATTTGCCGAAGGCGAGGGGCCTATTCTCGATCCCATATTCGATGTGACCGATCTGAAGCGACTCGATCCCAAGAGCACCGCGAGCGTGTTTGAACGCGTGTTCGAGACTGTTACCCGAGTGCGGCAAGATCTGCCAAAAGAGACCGCTCTCATTGGGTTCTGTGGCGCGCCATGGACGGTTGCGACCTACATGGTTGGCGGGCGTGGATCATCCGATCAGGCCGCGGCACGCGTGTGGGCGTACAATGATCCGCACGGTTTCAACCAACTTATCGATCTTCTTGTCGAGGTCTCGATTGCTTACCTCGATGGCCAAGTGCGCGCGGGGGCCGATGCCCTGCAGATTTTCGATACTTGGGCAGGATGTTTGCCCGACGATCAGTTTGAGGTGTGGGTGATTTTGCCGACAAAGCGAATCGTGGCAGAGCTGAAGCAGCGGCATCCCCAAGTGCCGATCATCGGGTTTCCACGTGGCGTAGGTGCGACTGCTGGCTGGTATCTGCAGGAAACAAAGGTTGAGGGACTTGGCTGTGACACGGCAATGTCACTTGTTCTGATGCGAGAGCTTGCAGGTATCGGCGCCGTGGTTCAAGGCAATCTCGATCCACTACTGCTTCTTGCAGGTGGCACGCATATGGAAATTCGTGTGAAGCAAATTCTTGACGCGATGAATACTGTTCCCTTCATTTTCAATCTAGGACACGGCATCGTTCCCGAAACACCGCCCGAGAACGTTGCGCGCCTGGTTGCACTCGTCCGCGGTGAAGGCGTCTAACCACGATGTTGTGGCTCAAGGCATTTCACGTGATCGCAGTTATTGCCTGGATGGCCGGGCTGCTCTATCTGCCGCGCCTGTTCGTCTATCACGCCGAGGCAAAGCCTGACTTGGAATTGTCAGCGACCTTTAAAACGATGGAGTACCGGCTCCTACGGTACATCATGAACCCGGCGATGATCGCTGTGTGGATAACGGGGCCGTGGCTCGCCTGGGTGCTGGGTGTCTACATGGACGGCTGGTTTCTCGCCAAATTCAGCCTCGTGGCCGCACTTACCTGGTACCACCATCTCCTGGGGCGGTGGCGCAAGGATCTTGCTCAAGAGCAAAATCGGCACCCGGCCAAGTTTTATAGGATTGCTAACGAGGTACCCGCGGTGCTGATGATTGCCATCATTGTCCTGGTGATCGTGAAACCTTTTTGATCCGAATTTTGCCCAGATGGCTTTTCCCAAGCAATTAGGTCTGATATACAGCGGCAACTCCACATCGACTCAGGGCCGCTCAGGTTCATAGAGTTGGTCGCCGCCGCCCCGCTTCAAAGGGCAAGGCAGGCCGTACCGTGGCATTCGACCACGTTTCTAAAATTCCCACCATTTGGCCTGGTATCCCCCTCAATTCCCGCCCACTTTGCCGAGGCCGCCCCGGAGCGTTCTATGAAGGAAATGAAGCTCGAAGAGCTGAAGGCCAAGACTCCCGCAGAGCTTTTGAGTTTCGCGGAAGAGTCAGGTGTCGAAAACGCTAGCACAATGCGCAAGCAGGAGTTGATGTTTGCGACATTGAAGGAGCTAGCCGCCAAAGAAATTGAGATCATCGGCACGGGTGTTGTCGAGGTTTTGCAAGACGGCTTCGGCTTCCTGCGGTCGCCTGACGCGAACTATCTGCCGGGACCCGATGACATTTACATTTCACCTTCGCAGATCCGGCGCTTCGCGCTTCGGTCTGGCGACACAGTCGAAGGTCAAATACGCAGCCCCAAGGAGGGTGAGCGGTACTTCGCGTTGTTGAAGGTCAGCTTGATCAACTTCGCAGACCCCGAGGCAACCAAGCACAAGGTACACTTCGACAACCTCACCCCGCTTTATCCGACAGAATGGCTCAAGCTGGAGATCGAGGATCCTACGATCAAGGATTTCTCCGCGCGGGTGATCGACATTGTGTCGCCGATAGGCAAAGGGCAGCGCGCGCTTATCGTGTCGCCGCCGCGTACCGGCAAGACCGTACTTTTGCAGAACATCGCGCACTCGATCACAGCCAATCATCCCGAGTGCTACCTCATCGTGTTGCTGATCGACGAGCGGCCAGAAGAGGTGACCGACATGCAGCGCTCGGTGAATGGCGAGGTTATCTCCTCGACGTTTGATGAGCCGCCGACACGGCACGTGCAAGTCTCGGAAATGGTTATTGAAAAAGCAAAACGTCTGGTCGAACACAAGCGCGATGTGGTGATCCTTTTGGATTCCATTACGCGCCTGGGACGTGCCTACAATACGGTCGTTCCCTCGTCGGGCAAGGTGCTGACGGGTGGAGTCGATTCCAACGCGTTGCAGCGACCCAAGCGCTTCTTCGGCGCCGCGCGCAATATCGAGGAAGGCGGATCGCTGACCATCATCGCAACAGCTCTGATCGATACAGGTTCGCGCATGGACGAAGTGATCTTCGAGGAGTTCAAGGGCACCGGTAACGCCGAGATCATCCTCGACCGCAAGGTCTCTGACAAGCGCGTATTCCCGGCGATCGACGTGGCGCGCTCTGGCACGCGCAAAGAGGAGCTCTTGGTGCCGAAGGATCAACTCAAAAAGGTCTATGTGCTGCGCCGGATCCTCAATCCGATGGGAACAATGGACGCCATCGAATTCTTGATCGACAAGCTCAAGTCGACAAAGACCAACGGCGAGTTCTTCGATTCGATGAATACCTAAAGCTTTAGGGCCGCCCCACGGGCGGCCCTAATTGCATCATGTTTGTCTCACGAAATTCTACTCGGCCGGACGTAAGCGATCTTTGCTCTCCTCAGAGCCAAGAGATCCCTCCGGCTTCTGCGCCTGATACCGCTCCGGCTCGCCTTCTCCCGGCTTGTATATGAACGGGAAAAACATCTGCTCGAGATATGACTTGGGGAAGTGCGGCACCTCGTCGATGCCCATGTCATCGGCCTTAATGGGCCGCGAAGGCTCGGCCAGGAACGTGCCGAATAGACGATCCCAAAGCGTCAAGAACAGACCGAAATTACAGTCGCCTTCCGTGCCCCAGTTGACGTGATGAATGTGGTGAATGCGCCCGATCGACATCTGATTGCGAAATGGACCCAGTGCATAGGCGACGTTCGCATGCTGCACGATGAGCTGGATGGAAACGGCAAAGCCCAAGAGAACCGCAACGTTCACCGGCATGCCGAGAATAACCAGCGGCATCGTACCGACGATCATATCCAGTGATTGATGGAGTGGATGGCGCACGAGCCCATTGAATCCGTATAGACGCCCAACCCCATGATGCACGGCATGAAGCCGCCACAAGAACGGATACCGGTGGCTCAACATGTGAACGATCATGAAGGCAAAGTCGGCGATCACGATCGCGATCAACCACTGAACGAGGAGCGGCCATTCGGTCGGCCAAATGCCCTGGAAGGGAAAGAGCCAGACAATCAGCGGGATTAAAAGAACCCCGTTTATATTCGAAATCTCGTAGACGATGATGTGCGCGATGTTCGCGTTTTCATCTTGGTGTGGATCGTTCCACTCTTCGTACCAGGGCGCGATACGCTCACCGGCGTGAGCGGTAGCAAACGCAACGACCAGAAGCGGGAGAAGCCAAGCGTAACTACGGCCCTGAGACACGACCCAATAGGCCGCGCCATTGAGACCCAGAAGCATGAAGGGTACAAAGCCGAAGCGCACAAGCACCCTTTGAATTGACATCAGCGCGTCTCCAATACGAAGTCGTAGAAAAGCACAGCCGATGCTCCATGACCAGCACAAGATTTTGTATTAATTTAAGTGCGGTAAGTTTTGGTGCTCATACTGCCTCTACCTGCTATTATCATAGACGCCTTTGGGCCTTCAAGATCCGAGAGAGTTCGGCTGCATCGGTTAGAGGTTGCGAGCATTGTGGTCCGAGGCAAGCGTAAGCTGCCGACTGCCCGTTAATCGATGGTTTATCGCGCAAAGCCGGTAGTTCGGAGCGGATCTCGCCATCCAAGCCATATTGCAGGGCGCCCGGCAAAGAAATATTTCTGATAGCCTCAATAAGCGCATCGCCTCCCTTCAGTTCGTACCCTGCGAGGACGATTTGCTGTGGGGCGATGAGGTCGATTGCGCCGGCCAGAAGGCCCGTGTGAGCAATGACATTGCGGCCCAGATCGCTACCAAATGCCGCAAGGATTGCGGTCGCGCGCTCCGCGTATTTGGCTTCGCCGCTGAGTGTAGTGAGCGCCACCAGATTTGCCATCATGATTGCGTTGGCGTTGGGCGTGGCATCGTCCGAGCCGGGGCGCAGCCGTGCAATGACGTCAGTGGTGTCATCGGCGGATGTGGCGTAGCCGCCGTGGTCTGCAATCCAATAGTGACGGTTAAGTACGCTCGTCCATGTCACGGCCTGCTTAAAGTAATGCGCGTCGTGGTCGCTTCGTGCAGGCGCAATGCCCCCCAGATCATGTTGGCGTAATCATTGGCCGTGGCAGGGGCTTTGGCGCGACCGTCGCGGAATGAATGTAGCAATCGGTCGTTGACCGTCATGCGCTTTAAGACAAATTCGAAGGCACGCTTGGCAAGGTCCAACCATTCGGGATGTCCGAAGATCGTTGCTGCGCGCACGAGAGCTGCGATCATCAGGCCGTTCCAATCGGCGAGGACTTTGTCATCCCAGCCGGGGCGAACCCGCTTACTGCGAACGTCCAAAAGCCTGTGCCGGAGCTTTGCGAGCCGCTGCTCATTTTCGTTAAATCCGAGTTCGAGGTTGGAAAGGCGGTTGAGGATCGTTTGTCCTTCCCAATTGCCATTGGGTGTGACGTCGTAGACGTCGGCGAAGAAGCGACCGTCTTCCGCACCCAAAACGCCCAATATTTCGTCCAGGCTCCAAACGTAGAACTTGCCTTCCACGCCTTCGGAATCTGCATCAAGCGAGGCCGCAAACCCTCCGCCATCTGCGATCATTTCGCGTTCGATCCATTCGATTGTCTCGGCTACGCGCGCCTCGAACAACGGTGAGGCCGTCTCGCGAAACACTTCTGTGAGGAGGTCGATGAGCAGCGCGTTGTCGTAGAGCATTTTTTCAAAGTGTGGCACGAGCCACCGCTCGTCGACCGAGTAGCGTGCGAACCCGCCGCCGAGATGGTCATAGATGCCGCCCTGACAAATGTTGACGAGCGTGGTCAAAACCGCTGCTCGTGCCGGCTTTTGGTCATAGCGAACGCCGCCACGCCAAAGCAGCCAGAAGAAACTCCATTGCGGAAATTTGGGCGCGCCCTTAAAGCCGCCGCTCACTGGGTCAACGGCGCGAACCATCTTCTCAGTTAGGTCGGAGATCATGCGGTCATCGATCTCTGGTTGGCTGGAGACTGTCGCGGTTGACTGCAGACTTTCGATTAGAAGCCTGCCGGTCTCTGAGACCTTGTCGGGCTCTTCGCGAAAGATGCGCGCGACTTTACGTAAGACATCGACAAAAGCCGGCCGGCCAAAGCGGCTCTGCTTGGGAAAATATGTGCCGCCCCACACGGGCCGAGCTTCGCTGTCGAGGAACATGGTAAGTGGCCAACCGCCCTGCTCACCAAGTGAGTGTAGGGCCCCCATGTAGATCGCGTCGATGTTGGGGCGTTCCTCGCGATCGACCTTGATGTTCACGAACAACTCGTTCATCACGGCGGCCGTCTCGTCGTCCTCAAAGCTCTCATGGGCCATGACGTGGCACCAGTGGCAGGCCGCGTAACCAACCGAAAGTAGAATTGGCTTGCCACTGCTCTTGGATTCGGCGAGCGCTTCAGGGCCCCAAGCCCACCAGTGAACAGGGTTGTTTTTGTGCTGAAGCAGATAGGGGCTGGTTTCGCGGTCGAGGCGATTTTCGGTCATTTCACGCTCCGGAGCGACCATTGAGTCAATAGACGACGCTCCTCACTACGAGTACACCAAACCATGGGCGACCGACCGACGATCTTTGCGCTTTCCAGCGCACCTGGGCGCGCTGCCATTGCTGTGGTGCGTGTGTCGGGAACGCGCGCCGGTGCCGTCATAGATCAAATGGCACCGCCGCGTCCGATCGATCGCATGAGCGGAGTACGGCGCATACGGCATCCTGAAAGCGGCGAGACGCTCGATCAGGGTGTCATCATATGGCTCGCAGGGCCGAAGACCGACACCAGCGAGGACATCGCCGAATTTCACGTTCATGGCGGGACAGCCATAGTGCGCAGCGTGCTATCGGCCATTGGGAGTTTGCCAGGGTGCCGGCTGGCGGAACCAGGCGAGTTCACCCGCCGAGCCTTTGAGAACGGCAAGATCGATCTGGCACAAGCCGAAGCCCGCGCCGACCTCGTCGATGCGGAAACAGAGGCACAACGGCGACAGGCGCTACGTCAGATGAGCGGGGCGCTGTCATCTCTTTACGATGGCTGGCGCAGTCAACTGATTGAGGCATCATCACTCGTCGAAACCGCAATTGACTTTAGCGACGAACTCGATGTTGCCAACGTCGCTCTTGATCGCTCGCATGAACTCGCCAGAAATCTACGTGCGGCCATTGCCGCGCATTTTGAGGATGGAAACCGCGGCGAGATTCTGCGCGAAGGCTTCCGGGTCGTCTTGGCGGGCGCACCTAATGTCGGCAAATCAAGCCTCCTGAATGCCCTTGCTCGGCGTGATGCAGCGATCGTCTCAGAGGAGGAGGGAACAACACGCGATGTCATCGAGGTTCGCCTCGACCTGGAGGGGTTGCCTGTCGTTATTTCGGATACGGCCGGCATTCGCGACGCCCAGGAGGGCTCAGTTGAGCGCGAAGGGGTGCGCCGCACATTGGCGAGCGCGCGCGATGCCGAATTCGTCATTTGGTTGAGCGATGCGACGGTGCCAGAAGTCAAACCTCCGGGGGAAATTGCTGATCGTGGGGAGGGCGTCCTGCATGTCGCAAACAAGATTGATCTACTGAATGCCAGCAAGACTTGTTGCAATGGGCTAGCAATCTCGGCAAAGACAGGGGCTGGAATAGACGGCCTTTCAGGTCGGCTCGCCAGCTTGGCTCGCGAAAGGATCGGAGACGTGGAGGCGCCTCCGATTACTCGGGCGCGCCATCGAGAAAATCTATCGACGTGTCTTGCGTCCCTGGACACTTTTTTGTCGTCGGTGCCAGGGGAAATCGAATTGCGTGCTGAAGATCTGCGCCGCGCCACGTATGCGCTGGGCCGCATCACTGGCCGAGTCGATGTCGAGGATCTGCTGGGTCAGGTCTTTAGCCGGTTCTGCATTGGAAAGTGACAGCCCGGTTGTTTCACGTGAAACCGATTGATCGTTATTTGGGTCGCTCTTGCCCCTCGACGGTCGATTCGCGCAAGGCGGTCGCAATCTGCACTTGCCAATTCGCCGGTGTGGATCCGGCCTTGGTTTCGGTCGTGTCGCGTGTTGGTGACGCTAAGTCTTCACGAGCGCAGGGGGCCATCGTCGATTGGGCGGGCGAGGTCTTCTTATTCAGTGACATGGGCATCTTCGGTGAATTGGGCATCCCAGGGTCTGTTCCTGATGTGCACGAGGCTGGGAACGTCCGATACCGCCCTGATAGAGCAGGTTATGGGCGAATATTGGGCTTTCCCCGCCGTAGCTCATCATGGCGCGCCGCTTGCTGAGGGCATCGTTCACTTAGCCAGGGCGGCGGAGGCCCGTCAGGGACCTGGAGCACATGGAGCGGTCACTGCTACTATTCTAACCCGGATGAAGAGATCGGTATGCTGAATGCACGATAAGACCTTCGATGTGATTGTTGTGGGCGGCGGCCACGCCGGGTGCGAGGCCGCGGCGGCCGCTGCACGCATGGGCGCGATGACGGCGCTCGTAACGCATACCTTCGCGACCGTGGGAGAGATGTCCTGCAACCCTGCCATTGGAGGGCTCGGCAAGGGACATCTTGTGCGCGAGATCGATGCCCTCGACGGTCTCATGGGGCGTGTCACCGATGTGGCCGGCATCCAATTCCGTCTTCTGAATCGCTCAAAAGGGCCTGCGGTCCACGGGCCGCGCGCGCAAGCCGACCGCAAGCTCTATCGCCAGGCGATCCAGGCAGAGATCAGTGCGATAGACAACCTTTCGGTGGTGGAAGGCGGCGTGGAGGATCTGATCGTCGTTGATGGCCGCGTGGCCGGCGTTCTGATCGGCGACGGGCGGCGCCTCGGTGCCCGGACCGTGGTGCTGACAACGGGCACATTCCTCAACGGCCTTATTCACCTCGGCGAGCAACAGATCCCGGCAGGGCGATCCGGCGAAGCGCCGGCGCTCAAGCTGTCCGAAAGGCTTTACGCATTGGGGCTACAACTTGGACGCCTAAAAACGGGGACCCCGCCACGTCTGAAGGCCTCCTCAGTCGATTGGGAGGGGTTGGAGTTACAGCCGGGCGACGATCCGCCGGTACCATTCTCGTTTCTGACGGAGCGGATCACCACGCCTCAGATTGCCTGCGCGATCACGCGAACATCGCCGGAGACGCACGCGATCATCCGCGCCAACCTGGCCCGGTCGGCCATTTACTCAGGCCAGATCGAAAGCACGGGCCCGCGTTATTGCCCGTCGATTGAGGACAAGGTGGTCCGCTTTGCCGACCGGAGTGCACATCAGGTGTTTCTCGCGCCGGAGGGTCTCGACGACGAGACCATTTATCCCAACGGGATCTCGACCTCGCTTCCCGCCGACGTACAAGAGGCCTTTGTGCGGACCATTTCGGGCCTGGAGAGGGCAGTCATCAAGCGGCCCGGGTACGCCATCGAGTACGACTATGTGGACCCGCGAGAGCTGTCGCTTGCTTTGGAGGTGAAGGAGCTGCCCGGGTTGTATCTCGCAGGCCAGATCAACGGCACCACGGGGTACGAAGAGGCGGGCGCACAAGGGATCGCCGCAGGGATCAACGCCGCCCTCGCCGCCGGCGGCTCGGACAAGGATTTCATTTTATCGCGGGCGGACAGCTATCTGGGTGTCATGATCGACGATCTCGTCACTCGTGGGGTAAGCGAGCCCTATCGCATGTTCACCTCACGCGCCGAGTACCGGCTGCGGTTGCGCGCAGACAATGCCGATCAGCGGCTGACGCCGCAGGGGATCGCTTTGGGCTGTGTCGGCAAACCGCGACGGCAGGCGTTTGAGGTCAAGGCAGTGAAGCTCAGCGAGGCCACTGCGATGTTGCGATCGTTGACGCTCACGCCGACCGAGGCTGGTCGGCGCGGCATCGACGTCAAAAAGGATGGGCGCCGCCGCAGCGCGTTCGATTTGCTGGCGCTGCCCAATGTCGAGCTTAGCCGGCTCGCGGCCATATGGCCGGAGATTGGACAAATCGCACCGGCAATCGCCGCTCAGATTGCAGTCGATGCGCGCTATGCGTCTTACGTGCGCCGTCAGGAGCTTGACGTGGAAGCCCTGCGCAAGGACGAGGCCCTGCGCATACCGCCTGAGTTGGATTTTGGAAGCTTGCCAGGACTTTCGAGCGAAGTGCGCCAAAAACTGACGCGCCACCGACCGACCACGCTCGCTCAGGCGGCACGTATCGATGGCGTGACGCCAGCAGCGCTTCTCTTGCTCCTTGCACAGCTCAAGGCGCAATCGGCCCGGAAAGCGGCGTTGATCCGTGGTGCGGAAGACTTTGCACGGCTGTTTTCTGTTTCACGTGAAACGCTGGTGCGGCTCAGCACCTACGAAACGCTGCTTAAGCGCTGGCAGAAGACGATCAATCTTGTGGGCCCCGGTACGCTCGACCACATTTGGTCGCGCCATTTCGCCGATTCCGCCCAAATTCTCGAAATAGCACAGGCTGGGGACAAGCGGTGGCTCGATTTGGGCTCCGGAGCGGGTTTCCCCGGGCTGGTTATTGCGATCCTGCTCGCCGAACGGCAAGGCGCACATATGACCCTCCTAGAGAGCGATACGCGCAAGGCCGCTTTTCTGGGTGAAGTCGGACGTCGGACCGGGGTGCCTGTGGACATCTATCCTGAGCGAATCGAGAAAGCTGCGACTCAATATAAGGTTGGTCCTGTCGACGTAATTACGGCCCGGGGACTGGCGCCGATGCCGCGGCTCCTTGAACTGGCCGCACCTTACTTCTCAGAGTCCACCGTGGGCCTCTTTCTTAAGGGCCGCGAGGCACAGGCGGAGCTTGGCGAGGCCCGTCAGAAGTGGAATTTCTTGGCTGACCTGCGTCCAAGTCAGACGGACAACGACAGCCAAATTATCGTAATTCGCGCGTTGAGAGCCAAAGCGGAGGGTTGAACGGTGACGGGCGCGACAATGGGAGCTTCTGGGCTCCGGACCCTTGCCATCGCCAATCAAAAGGGTGGCGTGGGCAAGACGACGACAGCAATCAATCTCGGCACCGCTCTGGCGTCGATTGATGAGCGGGTGCTGGTGCTCGATCTCGATGCCCAAGGCAACGCGTCTACGGGGCTTGGCATCGATAGGGACGTGCGCTCAAAGACAACGTTCGATGTGCTGACGGGGGCCGCCACCTTAATCGAATCAAGCCAGCCGACGGCTGTCCCAGGACTGTATGCGGTGCCAGCCAATGCGGATTTGGTTGGGATCGACGCCACGCTTGGCACGGACCAGAACCGCGCCTTTCGCTTGCGTGATGCGCTAAGCGAGCTTCTGGTCCAGCAGCGTACGGTGCCACCGGAAGAGGCCATTAATTACGTGCTGATTGATTGCCCTCCGTCTCTCAACATCCTGACACTTAACGCAATGACGGCCGCAAATGCGGTGTTGGTGCCGGTTCAATGCGAGTTTTTCGCGCTTGAAGGCATTTCCCAACTCAAAGACACCATCGACCAGATCCGCGCTACGCTTAATCCCTCTCTCGAAATTCAGGGTGTTGTGCTGACGATGCACGATGCGCGCACGTCGTTGTCGCGGGAGGTCGCGGAGAACGTCCGCGCTTTCTTCGGCACCAAGGTCTACGAGACGATCATTCCCCGCAACACGCGGGTGGCTGAAGCCCCGTCGCACGGCAAACCAATCCTGCTCTATGACTACGACTGCGCCGGGAGTCAGGCCTATATCAAGCTTGCGACCGAGATCATCGAACGCGAGCGCCAGTACAAAGCCGCCTAACGAAACAAGAGGCACGACACGCAATGAACGCACCATTGGCAAGGAGCCGTTTGGGACGCGGATTGGCTTCGCTCATAGGGGAGCCAACACCGGGACAGCCCGTGCTTCCCCCGGAGGGCGAGCAGCGTTTGGTCGCCACGGCGGACTTGAAACCGGGGCGGCTTAATCCTCGCAAAGACTTCCGCGACGACGAACTAGCCGAACTCGCTGACTCGATCCGCAACAAAGGCCTGGTGCAACCGATTATCGTGCGGCCGATTGCAGGTGGCTATGAGATTGTCGCCGGTGAGCGGCGCTGGCGAGCGGCGCAAAAGGCGGGGTTGCACATGGTTCCCGTCATCGCGCGCGATCTCGATGACAAAGAGGTTCTCGAACTTGCGATCATTGAGAACGTGCAGCGTGCCGACCTCAACTCGATTGAAGAAGCGGCAGGTTATCGCGAGCTGGTCGAGCGTTTCGACTACAGCCAGGAGCAGCTCTCCGAGATCATCGGCAAGAGCCGCAGTCACGTCGCCAACACGCTGCGGCTCCTGAAGCTGCCCGAGAGCGTGCAAGCGATGGTCAGAAACAGCGAGCTGACCGCTGGTCATGCGCGAGCATTGATTGGTCGCGATGACGCCGAGGAATTGGCGCATCACATCATCGAGCATGACCTCAACGTGCGCCAGGTTGAAGCATTGGCCCAGGGGAGCGATGAGGTCGGCCATGGCGGTGGCTCGACGCGCAGCGTGCGTGAAAAGGATGCTGACACGCGCGCCTTCGAGAACGAGTTGTCAGCAGCACTCGGCTTGAAGGTTGAGGTCAAGCGTGGCTCTGGCGAGAGCGGCAACCTCATTATTAAGTACGGCAATTTCGACCAGCTCGATTACATTCGCATGCGGCTCGTCGGCAGCTCCGGGGGCTGATCGTGGGTATAAGTTCTTGACGGCGCGGCACTTTTGCTGCATGAGCCGGGCGCAGCAAGGCCCCTGTGCGGCCGTCGAGACCTGCCATGAGCAATGATACTTTAGAGTGCCTGGCCGCGACGATCCGCGCGCGTCGCACCGCCACCGCAAGCGGTTCCTCTTACACCCGGCAACTTCTCGATGCTGGCCCGGCAGGATGCGCCAAGAAGTTCGGTGAAGAAGCGATCGAGACGGTCATCGCGGCAACGAGCGAAAGCGAAGACAAACTCAAGGAAGAAGTGGCCGACTTGCTCTATCATCTCTTAGTGCTCTTGGAGAGCCGCAGCGTATCACTTGAGGACGTGCTAAGCGTTCTTGAGCGGCGCAGTGGCACGTCGGGGCTGGAAGAAAAATCGAGCCGCACGTAGCGGTGATGTAACTTAAACGCCGGTCGTCTCACGACGCGATTTCAAATCGTCATGTCCTATCCCGCCAATCTGCAATATTCACCCTATCGCGTGTTCGATCGCGAGGAGTGGTCGCGGCTGCGTGCAGACACACCGATGACATTGCTCGAAAGCGAGCTGGAGCAATTCTCGGGAATCATTGAGGAACTGTCGGTTGCGGAGGTCGAAGAGATCTACCTTCCGATGTCGCGCCTTCTCAATCTCTATGTGGCCGCCTCGCAGCAATTGCATGCGGTGACCTCGAAGTTCCTCAGCCGCGACGACGGAAAAGTCCCGTTTATCCTTGGTGTTGCGGGATCTGTTGCCGCCGGCAAGAGCACGACTGCGCGTGTCTTAAAGGCGCTGTTGGCGCGGTGGCCCGACCATCCCCGAGTCGAGCAGATCACGACAGACGGCTTCCTCTTGCCGAATGCGGAACTCGAGCGCCGGCAGATCATGAATCGCAAGGGTTTCCCTGAGAGCTTCGATACGGCGCGGCTGCTCAATTTTCTCGCCGACGTGAAGTCGGGCGTGAAGCGCGTCGAGGTGCCGGTCTATTCGCACTTTCACTATGACATCTTGTTAGATCAAACGACGGTCATCGAGTCGCCCGACATCCTGATTGTGGAGGGTCTCAACGTGCTGCAGCCGGCGACCATGCCGCGTGGTGGCGAGGCCATTCCGTTCGTGTCGGACTTCTTCGACTTCTCGATCTACCTTGACGCTGAGCCATATGTGATCCGCGATTGGTACGTGATGCGCTTCATGCGTCTACGCAGTACAGCCTTTCGCGATCCAGGAGCATACTTTCACCAGTATGCGAACCTGTCGCAAGACGATGCCTACGTGCGGGCAACAGAGATCTGGAACACGATCAACCTGAAAAATTTGGAGGAGCACATTCTTCCGACACGGCAACGCGCGGGGCTGATTTTGAGAAAGAGTGCCGACCACCACGTGGAATCGGTAGCTTTGCGCAAGCTGTAAAAAATGGGGCCGCCTGGGGGGGCGGCCCATCAAGTAACGCGCTCTGGCTTCACTGTAGACGGCGGCGCAATACTGGGCCAGTGGAGCGGCGGCTTATTGCAGCTGCGTGGCGGTTTAAAAGCCGGCCACTGGCTAGGCTGATCTTTTCCGAATCGGGAGGGGTTAGCGGGGATGTATACCGTGGAGACGTATG
>JAAERO010000443.1 GCA_024230315.1 Hyphomicrobium sp. | reverse complement strand
GCTAACACCAAACGGCCAGACTTGACGCTCGCCAGCCACAGTGGCGGCAAGTGAGGGTCTGATTACCGCAGTTCCTGCTTCGAGGAACGGAAATTGGCGCACTCCATCATCGATGCAGTGTCATCCGGGGAATGTCGGATAGAGGTTGTTGCCGATATTTACGGCTCTTAGAGCTCAAGCCACTTGTACGCCCTTATCGAAGAGCGGCACGCCGGGCCTGCGCAAAAAGATGATGAGGACCGCACCGGCGATCAGACCCCCGATGTGCGCCCACCAGGCGGTGGGCCCGGCGTCGGCGAGAACAATCATGACGACCTGCAGCGCGATCCAGAAGCCGAGAACAATCCCGGCCGTGATGCGCAGTGGAATGACCTTAAACGCCAGCACCCAGACGCTGACGCGCGGATGCAGCATCAAGTAGGCGGCAATGACGCCAGCAACGGCACCGCTGGCGCCGACGAGGGGTAGCTGCGAATTCGGCTGCATCCAGGAATGGAACAGCGCGGCGGCAACCCCGCACGCCAAGTAGAAAAACAGAAACCGGACGTGTCCTATAGCGTCTTCGACATTGTCACCGAACACCCACAGAAATAGCATGTTGCCCACAAGGTGGAAGATGTCGGCGTGGAAGAACATGTAAGTGATGAGCGTCGTGCCCTCTGAAATCGCGAGCGCATCCGTCGCGCTCGGGGCCGCGACTGAGAAGATCCCAACGTCAAACAGTTCCTTGGGCACGACGGCAAAGATCGCAATGGCGCCCTGCCCAAGCGTGCCGACCTCGAGCATGTAGACGACCACGTTGATGATGATGAGGGAGACCGTGACGTACTGAAACGGAATCGATTTGAGTGAGTTCTCGTCGCGAATGGGAATAAACAAAGACGAGTTCCTGTTCGACTGTATGATGACGATCGCTACCGGTTCTGGCCCGGGACCCACAAAACGTCGCTTTTACCGCGGTCATTGGCGTAGCGGCTGGCAACGAAAAAGAAATCCGAAAGCCGATTGATATACTTGAGAGCCGATGCGCTCACGGTCTCGTCAGGCATTGCTGCTAGTTCCACCATCAAACGCTCGGCACGCCGCGAAATGGTACGCGCCACATGCAGGGCGGCAGCTGCAGGTGTTCCCCCAGGCAACACAAACGAACGCAATGGCTTGAGCTCGGCATTCATCTGGTCAATCTCTTGCTCGAGCCGCTCGACCTGCGCATCGTTGATACGAAGCGACTCGTGGTCGAGTTTTTCACCGCGATCGGGCACGCACAGATCAGCGCCGAGGTCGAACAAATCATTCTGGATCCGCAACAGCATCGCATCGAGACCGGAATCGTCGCCTGCCAGATGCACGCTCGCCACGCCGACGCTTGCGTTGGTTTCATCAACGGTGCCATACGCGGCAATGCGTAACGCGTGCTTAGCCACGCGCTCTCCGCTGCCAAGCGCTGTCGTCCCGGCGTCTCCGCTTCTCGTGTAGATCTTGTTCAGTACGACCATGCGCGGCCCGCATCCCTTAGTATCGAGACACGTATACAAAAAGCATGATGAGTACGATTGCGACGAACTGCAGGCCGACACGCCAGCGCATCAATTTCTGGCTCAGATTGGGGCTCTTTCCCCTTGAAAGAGACCAAAGACCCATGAGCAGGACGACGAACACGGCCATCACTGCCGCCATCGTTAGGTAGTAGAGTACCGCTTGCATAAGTGTTCGATCTCCGTTCTCTTGCCATCAGATAGAACTTTCCTGGGGTCGCAGCAAACAGCATATGGCGCAAAGAGCCTCAAAGCCTCACATTTTGGATGGCCGCGCGCGTCAAACTCCGGACGTTGAATGCGTGTCAACGGCGGAGTAAAAACCGGCCACCGTGGCGGAGTAACATTAGGCCAGCTGATGTAGGGGCGGTTGAAGCAGGAAGGCCCCTTTAGCTAAAGGGGCCTTCTTGTTTTCGGCGGTTGGTGTGGTGCTGTCAGGTT
>JAAERO010000442.1 GCA_024230315.1 Hyphomicrobium sp. | reverse complement strand
CGCCTACCGGCAACGACGAGAATATTTTCTCCCCTCCGTTCATCAATTGAAAGGAGGATGGACTTGCGGGCTGGCTGATATCGAAGTCGAACTTTCTATTGCCCCCCACTGTGGACTTCTTAACTTTGATTGTGCCCTTAGGCACTTCGAACTTATTGGTGAACTTACAGGTGACTATCTGACCTGGAGCCGCGCTGACCGTTGCGGGGTTTTGGTTATCGCCGCAATCGATATCCGTCAGAGTCCAATTTGCAGGCGGGCCAAACTCTTGGACCGTATGTGAAACGTTGGGGGTCACCGGAAGGGGACCAGTTTCATCCGTGGCCACCACCGAACTTATGGACAGCGGAATGCCTTCCCCCCCGTCCAATTTGAAGGTGAATTGTGTAGATGGAGCGCCCGGGTCGCTGGTAGGATCTAAGGCTTTCTTGATATTTATGAAACCATCTTGCTGTGGGGCCTGCGTACAAGAAACCGTATAACTAACGAATTGTCTGTTTTGGACCGTGTTTGGAATCTGCAATTGGAATTTCAGCCCATTATTGATGTCTTGGTCTGGGTTAACAACCACGTAGTTGACCTGGCCAGAGACAATTGAGCTAAAAAATTGGGTGCCGCTTTCCGTAAAGTTGCCATTGCCGATCTGGACAGTGTTTGTAAACGTCGCCGGGGTTTCGTCCAGAGTGAATGTAAAATTTATGGTATCGCCAGGAAGAATATTGATGACTTCAATTTCATCTGTTGCCTGCACGCCGCCAGGGCAGTTATTGCCCATAATTCCGTTATTGCAGAGCTCTCCACTGAGCGGCAGTAGAGTACGCGGCGGGCCCTGACTTGGCACGGGCGGACGGCAGACTGTCTTGAAGTTGCTCGCCAGCGCCACAGAGCTCAGCACGGTTAGGAGAAAAATAGAAATGAAAGCGGTGCAGGCAACGACCAGTAGCCGTTGCAGCGCGGCGGCAAGTATTCTTCTATACCTAGTCATATTTCCCCCCAAATGCATGACGCGCTTTTACGCAGTGCCATGTCGCTGATCCCCCTTGGCGCAAGACCATTACTTGCGCAGTCGACCCGCTGGTTTCGATCGAAACGACTGTCCCGCGCTTTTACAGACCCCTACGTTCCAATCCCCTATCGGCGCGTACTGCCTTTCGCTTGAGAATTAAGAAGGTGCACCCAAACATCTGGTGAACCGTGAGCTCTCCCGTTTGTTGAAAAGCTGTGAATCACATGTGCGTAAATTGCTAGCTGCCTGCACATAACACACTCAACGTCGCGCATAAACACGCATGCCTGAGCGACAGCCTGAGACGGATGCCGGCGTCTTCTGGTTTCAGGAGAAGGCACCTTGTTTTTATGCGTTTTTATCGGGGGGGGGCGCGCGTTGGCCGTGCGTGCCTCGTTA
Organism: Hyphomicrobium sp.; assembly: GCA_024230315.1. GTDB lineage: Bacteria > Pseudomonadota > Alphaproteobacteria > Rhizobiales > Hyphomicrobiaceae > Hyphomicrobium_A. The sequence continues at coordinate 2,715 of JAAERO010000442.1, read as the reverse complement.
AGCAACGCTCAGGCATGCGTGTTCTTTCACGGAACGTGTGCTTTGAGCGTCACAGAAAACGAGCGCGCACTAGTGTTGGTCCAGACATGACGGATGTCCGATTGTGACCCAGGCTGTGTGAAAACTCCATGGATGTTATGATTCCCGCTGTGACCTTGGAGGGGATTCGATGGCGCGCTTTATGGTGGGCGAGGATCGCAATCAGAGCACTCTGTTTCCTGAGCGGGTGGATGAGTATGTGGACGAAGACAATCCGGTCCGCGTGATCGACGTCTTTCTTCGAATACAACCGACGCCTGTCTGAGAGTGTGATGCCAATGAAAGCAAGATCGAGACGGGAGACCTGCATCTTAACGCACGCAAAAGCTAACACCAAACGGCCAGACTTGACGCTGGCCAGCCACAGTGGTGGCAAGCGAGGGGCCGATCACTGCAGTTCCTGCTTTGAGGCACGGTAATTGGCAGGCTCGATCATGGATGCAGTGTTATCCGGGGAATGTCGGCTTAGTTCGACGTCTACGACTGTCACTCGGTCTCAATCAAAGTGCGCTTGCCGCGATGCTCGGGGTGAACCAGGCTTGAATTCTTCTGGACTGCCTTCGCCTAAACGCTTAGAAGCGAAAATCAAGACGTTAAGGAGTCTCGACATGACACATGCCCTGAGAGTCGCGTCGCTTGCGCTAACGCTCAGTGCGTATTTCGCTTCGACAGCGGTCGCGCAGCCCCGCATCTCGCGCGGCGTGATTGAGGAGGCGACCGGCTTTGTCGTGGAAACCGTTGTTGACGGTCTGGAGTATCCTTGGGGCATGACGTGGCTTCCCGACGGTACGATGCTTATAACTGAGTGTTTCGGGTCTATTCGTGTCGTGAGGGAAGGCCTATTACTCGGCGCGGCAATACCTTTTCCTGTCGATGTCTCGGCGGGCGGCGACGGCGGGATCACCGTTGGCCAGGGCGGCCTCTTGGACATCGCTGCGAGTCCAAGTTTCGAAGGCGATCGTCTTTTGTTTTTCACTTACTCCACCGGTTCGGGGACGGCAAACCGAACTCATGTGGGCCGTGCGCGCTGGACTGGCGAGGGTCTTGAGGATTTCCGCGAGATCTTTCGCAACGCTGATGACAAGACCCAGGGTCAGCATTTCGGCTCGCGAATCGAGTTTCTCCCCGATGGAACACTGCTTGTTAGCATCGGCGACGGTGGTAATCCGCCGATCCAGTTTGCCGGCGACGATATCAGAAGGCAGGCACAAAATCTTCGTACGCACTTCGGTTCGGTGATCCGCATAAGTCCGGATGGGAGCGTTCCTGAGGACAATCCGTTTATCGGCCATACCGAAGCGCGGCCCGAAATCTGGAGTTACGGCCATCGCAACGCTCAAGGCCTTGTGCGCGACCCGCAAACAGGGACGATCTGGGAGAACGAGCACGGCGCCGCCGGCGGAGATGAACTGAACCGTATCAAGCCGGGCGCGAATTACGGTTGGCCGAACGCGACCTATTCACGAAACTATAGCGATGGCACGCTGATTTCTTACCGGATTTCCGGCGAGCGATGGCAGAATCCAGTTGTCGTCTGGATGGATACCCATGCTCCGGCGAGTCTCGAGCTGTACAATGGTAAGGCGTTTCCCGATTGGCGAGGCTCACTACTCTCGGCCGGACTCGTTAGCCGCGATTTGCGCTTGATCACCCCGCGCGAAGGCAAACGGGCGAGGGAGCAGCGTATCCCGCTCGGATACCGCGTGCGTGACGTGGACACCGGTTCTGACGGCCGTTCTCTACATACTGACTGACGGCCAGCGCGGCACCCTAAGGCGGATTAACCCGGCGAAATAATGGATCATCCGTCCGCCTGTTTCGGAGTCCGACTAGAGAAAGTACTTTGAGCGTCACAGAAAACGAGCGCGCACTTCGGCCAAGGCGTGCGGGCAACGTCTTGTGTGTCCCCCCTTATCTGCTGGTGCCCGCGGTATCCGATTTGGCTGGCAACAGCTCGATTCCTCACTCAAAGGAACGAGGCTTCGGTCGGGGTCATTGCTGCTTTTCCGTGCCCGGCAAGCTATCCAGGTTGGATAGCCAGCGTTGCCGCGAGCGGAGCCATATCTGTCGCTTGGGCACCAATTGATCGCGCTGGCGGGTGGTGCCCACGCGCAAACCATAGACGCGTGACCTTTTTTCATCGGCGCTTGTTGCATAGAGACCAGTGCCGCAGTTGCGGCAAAAGCCCTGGGCACGTTTATTGCCGCTTTCAGCGATTTTAACGTACTCAAAGGGCTTGCCCGAGGGGAATTTTATATTACTTTCATCGACCCACACGATGACGCGAAAGGCGCTACCGGAGAATGTCTGACAGTCGGCACAATGGCATACCATAACCTTTTCCGCACTGACTTCGGCCTCGTACTTTATCTCGCCGCAGTGGCAAGCGCCTTCAATTTTCATTTTCTTTAAGTCCTTCTACGATTGAACCATGCGTGTGCTGCACACGGATACTATGTTCGCTCTTTTTCTGTAGCAGAAACGGCAGCAGAAACGTGCTTTTTCCTATCACCGATTCACTCACGCGTTGTGCTTATGCCGCCGACCAGGGCTTCATCGACCTGAACACAGCCTTGCAGGTCTTCACGGTTCTCCCGAACCATTGCGCGGCGAATGCGATGCGCCCAGGCCCAGGCGGTTTCGTAAGAGCCGAGCCCCAGAACGCGCTGCAAGTCG
>JAAERO010000441.1 GCA_024230315.1 Hyphomicrobium sp. | reverse complement strand
TTCACAACAGAACTAGAAGCTGCGGGTGAGGAAGTTACTTCAATGAAGATATTAAAGAAGATACTTACTCCTGAGCAATGGAAACAATTTGAACACGAACAAATTGATAATGCAGGTAACTTCTTTACTAGATTTATAAAATCATTTGACAATATACAAACAGGTGGTGAGAATGCTAAAAAAGATGTATATCTAGAATCTGTACTAAAAGGTATTGATGATATTGGTGCTGATATAGATGCTAAAGGAAAGATAGTTGGAGAGATAGAGAAGTTAAAGAGAGAGTATAGAGAAAAAACAGAAGACCTTGTTAAAGAGGTTAGAGATGGTACTAAGACTAGTGACCAAGCTGAAGAGGCAATAAAAAAGTACGGTGAAGCCTTTTCTAAGGCTTTATCTGATAGTTCTGATTTTAAGTGGACTGACAATAGTCTAGAACGTGCATACAGAGCAGAGTTACTTACTGTCGAGAGAATGGAAGACATTGTAAAGAAAACCATTAAGGCTAATGAACGTCTATTACTTGGTGTTTCTAAAAGCCACAACTTAGAGTCAGCCAAAGAGGCATACAAAGCAATACAAGCCGAGAGAAAAGCATTGCAGGAGAACATTAAGAAAGGACTTGTTTATGATGGTCAAGCTGCACTAGAGACTGAGTTATTAGATGATAGAGAAGCACCGTTATGTGCTTTCTTTAAAAATGCAGGTTTAGATATATGTAACCCTGAGAAACAAAAGAAAGAATTTGAGGACTTTAAGAAAGACCTTAAACACTTCTTTGATGTTAGGAGTTCAGAGGTAGATAGACTTATATCTGAAATGGAAGCTGATGACCAATCATTAAG
>JAAERO010000440.1 GCA_024230315.1 Hyphomicrobium sp. | reverse complement strand
GTTCCGAACCGTTCCTCAAACTCAATCAACGTCTTGGGGAAACCGCGCCATAGCGCCTCGTGATGCGTCTCTGCCATTTGGATATCTCATTGATATCCATAGAGCATTCTTATGTGGCCGGACTAAAGCGGAGAGGTATGTGAGCCCTCGCTGATGGCGGCGCTGGCGCCGTTCGCGATTGGAATTTCCGTGAAAGCAGTGGCACTCCGCAATGTACTTATGACCCTCGTCACCGGTGCCCTACTGACGGTGACGTTTTGATTTGCGCTCGCAAAGTTGCGCGTGGAATGGATGCGCGCTCCGGTCCTCTCACGCCAGATCACCACCGATCTGCGCGGGTTTGTGGAGCGTGTCGAGCCGCGCGCCAAGCGGGGACAGCGCATCACGCTGCGCGTCAGTGCGCTTGGCGATGTGAGGCGGCAACCGCGCCCGCGACGCGTTCGCTTCACGACGAATCGACCTGCTAGCGGGTTTAAACCCGGTGACGCCATACACTTGCGAGTCACGTTAATGCCGCCATCCGCCCCCGCACTACCTGGCGGCTTCGATTTTGCGCGTCACGCTTGGTTCGACGGGTTGGGCGCGGTTGGCTACGCCCGTTCTACGCTCAAGCCAGACATGGAGGCGGGACCGTCGCCACCCGACTTGCAGCTGTGGGCGGCGGTGGAGCGGGTGCGTCAGGCGATTGGCCAGCGCATCATGGCGGTGCTACCGGGCCAGCCGGGCGCCATTGCCAACGCGCTCATTACAGGTGAGCGCGGGCGGCGGGCGATCCAACATGAATAGCCGTGAAAACTCAAGACGTTGCCGCTCCGTTAGCCACGCAACGCAGAAATGTTTTCCAATGTGTTTTCCAATCACCCGTTCTCGGAGCGTTCCCATTTGAGGATTGCGGCGGCTGCTAGCTTGCCCTGGTTCACCTGACGCGAGCAATGCACCACCATTTGCCGTGATTGGCCGGTGATGATAGGCCGGCCGGCCCGTTGCCGCGGGCTCGACGCCATCAAACCCGAGTTCTGTAAGATCCAGCGCATCGACGAAAGCATCAATCACACGAACTGAATTGTTCTCATCGATCCAGTCATCGAGGCATTCGGGCAACAGCGTCGATTGCCCGCGATCCGTCCCTGCAATGAAGCGCTTCATGAATTCCCCCGCCGATTCAGCAAGAG
>JAAERO010000439.1 GCA_024230315.1 Hyphomicrobium sp. | reverse complement strand
TCGCTGCCTGCCTCGCTTGCCTGCTTGGTTGCGCTTTTGACATCATGTTGCACGGCATCTCCCTCGCGCGGTCGGCCGGCCGCTCAAACCATCAATTGGACGAATTTGGAGCTATACACTGGGGTGAGCCGTGATCAAACTAGCTCAAACGATTCGGCCGCTACGGCGCCTCAATCAGTCGCGAAACTATAACACCCAACCACATCAAGGAGACGCGAGAGATGCCGCGAATGGGGGCGAGGCTTGCAATTGTGCTTGGTGCAACTTGCTGCGTGGACCAGCAGAGCGCGATCGCTGATCCGATCGACGAGGCGCTTGCGATATGGTCAATCGTTACTGCCACCGTCGCCGGTAAGAAGACACGCCGGCGCGGCGCTTCGCAGCCCGCCGAGACGTCGGCACAAGAGGGCGCCTTTAAACCCGAGCCCATACCCCCATTGCCTATACGCAAGGATCGCAGCAGCCTGCCTGCCAAGGCCGATGGGAAAGGCGCACCCGCCAACGTCGCAGAGCCTGTGCCTGATGTCTGGCAGCCAAACGAGATTGCCGCCGCGAAATCCCGCTGCGCCGTCCTGCTAAAAAAAGTCGACGCGGTCGTCATTCCACAACCACCGATCAAGGAGCGTGAATGCGGGACACCAGCACCCGTACGTCTCGTCAGTCTCGGCAAGACGTCCAAGGTTGCATTCCAGCCGCCGGCACTCGTCAATTGCGAAATGGTCGCTGTTCTCGACACATGGATCACCAACCGCATACAACCGCTCGCGAGGAAGCATCTGGGCTCCCGCGTCACCAAGGTCGTGGTAATGAGCGACTATTCATGCCGAAAATCTTCCGGTCGCGTCAGCAATAGGTTCAGTGAGCATGCCTTCGCCAACGCGCTCGACATCCGCGGTTTCGTTACCGAGAAAGGGCAGAACACATACTTGCTGGACGACTGGGGCTTGACGCGGCGCGACATCGCTGCCGAAGCGGCCGCCGCGAAGGCTGAACGCGTTTCTGCGGCCCAGATTGCGACGAACCGAGTAGCGAAGAAAAACCTTGTAACCGCTACGACGGATAAACCGCTCGGTGCCGCGTACACATTGGCGGCTGTTCGGCTCAGCGAGCCGGAGGATCCCGTGTTGGCGCGCAAAGCTGAGCGCGCAGCCAAGATCGCGGCCTTGAGTATGCAAGAGCAAGCTGGGCGGGCATCGACTGATAAGGCGAAATTCCTGCGCGCCGCACACGCTGCTGCCTGCCGCATCTTTGGCACGACCCTGGGCCCAGAGGCCAATAACGCGCACCGAAACCATTTCCACGTCGACATGGCGAGACGGAAATACAAAAAGATCTGCGACTAACCCATTCGCCAACGTGCGGTGCGCAGCCCTTGCCAAGAGCCTCCAGTTCCGGCGAGTGTAGGGGGCCACTCTATTCTGGAATTTTTACGTCATGAAGACGCGGAGCCCAGCGCAAATGATACCACCGGCAAGCCGACGCGGCGGGACGTTGCAGCCAGTGGACCCGACTCCAACGGCAGGAACCTTTCCCAACATGCGCATGCGCCGCAATCGGCGTACCAAATGGTCTCGCCGTCTCGTTGCCGAGCACCGCTTGAGCGTCGATGATCTCATCTGGCCGCTGTTCGTCGTCGAGGGCGAGAACCAGCGCGTTCCGGTCACGTCAATGCCGGGTGTAGAGCGCCTGTCGATCGATAATGTTGTGGCGGCCGCCGAAGAGGCAGCCGCGCTCAACATCCCCGCGATCGCACTCTTTCCCAATACAGAACCGAAGCGGCGCAGCGACGACGCGCGCGAGGCGTTCAATCCCGAAAACCTCGTGTGCCGGACCACACGCGCCGTTAAGGCGGTGGGCCTTGATATCGGCGTCATTCTTGACGTCGCTCTCGACCCCTACACCAGCCACGGCCATGACGGTCTGGTTCTAGGCGATGAGATTGCCAATGACGAGACGCTTGAAGCGCTCGTGCGCCAATCGCTCGTACAGGTGGAAGCCGGCGCCGACATCCTGGCCCCATCTGACATGATGGACGGCCGCGTCGGGGCCATTCGAACGGCCCTGGAGAGGGAGGGGTATTCAGGCACGCAGATTATGGCCTATGCCGCCAAGTACGCCTCCGCGTTCTACGGGCCATTTCGTGATGCCGTTGGGTCGTCCGTAGCGCTGGCTACATCACAACTGGGTGGCGACAAGCTCACCTATCAGATGGATGCGGCGAATTCCGACGAGGCGCTGCGTGAAGTCGCGCTTGATCTCGCCGAAGGTGCCGACATGGTGATCGTGAAACCGGGGATGCCCTATCTCGATATCGTCACCCGCATTGCCGAAAAATATCGCGGACCGACCTTCGCCTATCAGGTCTCAGGCGAGTACGCGATGATGCAGGCAGCAGCCAAAGAAGGCTGGCTCGACGGTGAAGCGGCAATGATAGAGAGCTTGCTGGCATTCAAGCGGGCGGGCGCTGCGGGCGTGCTGACCTACTTTGCCCCACGCGCTGCGGCACTGCTCAAAACGAAAAGCTGAAATGTGAAAAAAGAAGGAGGCCGGGACGCTTCGCACAAGAGCGTGGCAATTGCCCATGCGAAATCGCCGACCGGCCTCACTTGCTTTCTATATATCGCTTTCCCTGAAGCTCATCAAGCAATGAGAGCGAACAGTTACTAACCTGCGCCTTGAGCTCAACCTCATCGAGCGTGCCGTTGTTGTCCCGATCGGCTTCCTTAGAACCCGCATTGCCCAGATAAGTCGGTTAGAGAGAGGCCCAACTTACCGATTCAGATATTATCATCAGCATCTTAGGCGAATAGATGCGGGGTAATAATGGTGCACCCAACGGGTGAAGCAAAATCCGATGCGTCCCGGCTCAAATTCGACCGCCGTCTCAAGCTGGAGTTCCACGGTTCCAGCCTCACCTCCGATGCAGGATTGCTGGCCTATCGCGAGTTAGAAGACGTCCT
>JAAERO010000438.1 GCA_024230315.1 Hyphomicrobium sp. | reverse complement strand
GGTCAAGACGGATGGTCACGCTGCCTACAACGCACGCACGTTGGCGACGCGGCCACATAACGTCAAGGTTCAAAGTCCGGCCGAAAAGAAGAGTGATGATCATGTCCAGCTTTGTCACTGGGCGGCGGCCGGCCTCAAGCTACGTGGAACGAGAATATGAACCGACGACGATCCTCGCTAGGCCTGTTTGGTATCTTTGGGCGATCTCAAGACCTGCGCCGGCTCGACCAAGCCCTGCGGTCGGTTAATATCCATCCTCGGCTCGTTCCAGAGGCCGTCAAGCTCACCATCGTAAACCTGCTGAAGGATCACGCGATCGGCACGGAACCTGCGCCCCAATCCTATCGGGCGGCCGCCGAACTGGTGGGCTACTGCATGATTGGGGCGGAGCCTTTCGCGGGGGCGAACGACGCACATCTTGCGCTTCAGGTTGAAGGTCGAATAGACGCCGCGATGCTATCGGGTGACAGTCTCGATGCGCAGTTGATCTTGTTAACTTTGCACGCGCGCGTGATCCAACCGAGCGTCGTTGATCGCTACGACCTTGAGAGTGCGACCGATTGAAGACCACCGAGGCCACGTGCAGCCTCCCCAGTGCGCCGCCCCGCGCGCACCACTCCTTCTCTGGTGCATTGCATCCTTCAGGAGGGCGTGTCGCGCGCGCGGCTAGTCTTCGGCACTTTTAAGCGCGCTTAGTTCACTTTTTCAGCGCTTGAGGTATTGGTCGACGGATTGTTCATTGTCAGACCTTTGCTCCAGGCCGTCTTGGTATAGCCGTCACCGTCCTTAGCGATCTTGGTGGTCCAACCGTTCTTCCAATCGATGACCGCAGCACCGTTGTCAAACTTCCAGGTGCCTTCCATTACCTCACCGCTGCGATTGCCCGTCGCTGACCCATTATCGCCTAATGTGATCTCGAAGGCCGTGCCAGCGGTGTCGGCCACCTTCCACTTGCCGGCAAAGTCGCTCGCGGTCGGCGGGCCAGAGCAAGCCGTCACAGCCAGAGCGAAGAGCGCCGCAAGCACGACGGTTGTCGCTTTCGCGATCTTATGCATGGTTATGGTCCTCCAAACGATCAGCAATTCACATTCAATACATGACAGCGTCGTGCGCTGCCCTGTCGTCGACTGTCATAAGGTGTAGACGGCGGCGCAATACTGGGCCAGTGGAGCGGCGGCTTATTGCAGCTGCGTGGCGGTTTAAAAGCCGGCCACTGGCTAGGCTGATCTTTTCCGAATCGGGAGGGGTTAGCGGGGATGTATACCGTGGAGACGTATG
>JAAERO010000437.1 GCA_024230315.1 Hyphomicrobium sp. | reverse complement strand
ATGCGCCGTATGGTGAGCCTGGAACGAATGGCGGCTACCTGACGCCCCAATTGCGTCCAAGGCGTTGCAAGACGGCCTGAGGGCAACGCAAAGGCCGCCGCGAAGGCGGCAGACCAGCATCGCAACCGCGCCTGACGCCGCACCGCCGGCACCCACAAAGCCAAAGGCGCCATTGTTCGAGGTGCCCTTCAGGATAAAGCCTCCCGCAGTGCCACTCATCGCCGTCGGCGACGATGTCTTTGTCGGCTTTGATACGGATGATACTACTGGAGCTGAATTGCGCAGCAACATCGAACAATGTCGGCGGGTCAGATGCGCCGACGTGGCTGGCTCGTTCATCAACCGCGAAGCCTCGCAAATCGACCCAGGTCTGCCGCCGGAAACTGGGGGAGGCGTGCGACGGCCACCGATTTTTGGGAAGTGACCGACGTCGTGAAGGCTCTTGAAGAGCGGGAGCGAGCGAGTGACTAAGTGGACAAAACGCCAGCGGATGTCGAGGAGTACGCACGCGTGCTTCGTGAAATCGGTGACATCTATCCGCCGCCAAAGCTGAAGATACGAAAAAAGGACGGCAAAACCTTTTCAGGCCAGGCAATTCGCTTCGACCAATCAAGCGACCTCCATAGCGAGGTCTATCGCGGTGTAGTGACGATCCACACCGGCAACGAGACGGTTGAGATTGAATACCTGGATGTCGATACGGTCGAACGGATAAAGCCAAACTGACCCACTACCGGCGGTTCTTCTCACAGGCCCTGACTGGTAGTAAGGGGCAAGCTGCCGAGCAGTGATGAGCACATCAGCAGAGCTCGCCGCATTGCGTCTGTAAAGGAAATGAGGTGGACAGCGACGAACTGCATTGCCTTGAACAACGTGTTGGACGCCTGCACGCCATGCAGCGCCTGGGCGTAGAGAAAGAGCACGAATCTCAAGTATTCGGCCAGGGTCTGAATTTTTTCCATATCGAGAATTCTGAACTTTCGGCGCTCGCGATCGAATATGCCTTGAAGATGACTGGCCTGTTCTGGCGCGGGCGCAGGAATGCCGAGCGCGTCGAAGTGCGACACAACCACGTAAAGTCCAGAGAGCTACCGGACTCCTTCGATGGTTTCTCGATCCTTCATCTTAGCGATTTGCACTGTGACGTGAGTGAGCGCGCCATGCAGCGGGCGAGAGAGCTTCTCGCAACTCTGAGCTACGACGCTTGCGTGCTCACCGGAGACTTCCTGGGGCAAACATCGGGACCATTCAAGAGAGCACTCGCGATCCTCGCCGACCTCCGCGCCGAAATGCTAAGCCCGGTCTACGGCGTACTGGGAAACCATGACTCAATTCGCATGGTGCCCGATCTGGAAAAAATGGGCATCAGGATGCTCGTAAATGAGTCTGACACGATTGAACGTGGCGGTCGGAAGATTCACATCGCGGGCATTGATGATGCTCACTTTTACCGTGCCGACAACATCGAAAAGGCTACGGACCTGATCCCTCTCGATGCGTTCTCCGTCTTGCTTTCTCACACCCCTGAGATTTATCGTCAAGCCGCTCATGCCGGCTTCAGCTTGCTATTGAGCGGCCACACACATGGCGGGCAGATCTGTCTACCCGGGGGCATTCCAATTACACTTGACTCGGTTCTGCCTCGGCGTTTGGGAGCGGAACCATGGAAGCATCATACTATGGACGGGTACACCTCTGTCGGAGCGGGATCATCAGTGGTCCCTGTGCGCTTCAATTGCCCCCCCCGAAATTACTCTGCATTACCTCGAAAAGCTGAGATGACAGTCTAATGCGGCTCATCGCGGAGGCTTATCTTGAAGAGTTAGGTGCGATACGATCAAATTGCCGAAGGAGAATAAGACGACGATGAAGATCACGTCGGCAAAGGTGAGAGCCAAAAGGCTCTTGCAGGCCAGGGCCGGAAGAAGTGACTCTGGGATCTGATCGAGGCCCAAAGCCCTACCGCTCGGGGGATAGCCCATTCTGCGCTTTATGAAGCTTGAAAAGAGATCACCAGCCATGGCAGCGAGACCGATGAGAAGACCTATCGTCCAAGAGAAGCCAAGCAGCGGCGCGCAGATGGAGGTAGCGATCACGGAGACTAGGATGCCTCGTATCGTCTTGGAGGATCCGAGAAGGGCGCGGCCGTCAATGAAGGTCTTGCCTGCATCAAGCTGGTAGGACAGAAATCCGCCCAACAGCCTTTTTGCTACGACCGGGATGCCGTTGGCGATTGCTAGCAGCAGGAGGAACTTGAATATGAGCGCCAGCTGCATCGGCCTGTCGACTTGGCTCGCTGTGAGAAACTCTTTGTATCCTGGAAAGCACCACGCGATAAGGCGGAAGTCTACTGTGTGAGCACAGGATTAACGTGCTTGTCCTACGGGCGCTAATGTCAGACACTAGGGCACCTCGAACAATGGCGCCTTTGGCTTTGTGGGTGCCGGCGGCGCGGCGTCAGGCGCGGTTGCGATGCTGGTCTGCCGCCTTCGCGGCGGCCTTTGCGTTGCCCTCAGGCCGTCTTGCAACGCCTTGGACGCAATT
>JAAERO010000436.1 GCA_024230315.1 Hyphomicrobium sp. | reverse complement strand
TTAGTAGAAATCCAATATGCACTCCATATAGTATTAGCACTACTCGAAGCACTCATTGCACCACTTAACTGTAATATGTCTCCTGCAGCAAATGTATTAGCTGGGATTAAGACTGATGAATAAATAACATCACATCCACTTTGATAGTCACCTGTTGTTCTAGGCAGGCTAACCATCGGCGATGCTCCTACTGCAGCAGAATCTACTTGTAAATTACCTGATGCGTCAATGTTAAGTCTTCTATCTGTACCACCTGCATCTGATATAATAATACCACCCGCAGTTGGTGTAGAGTCTGTTTGTACTTCTAATGCACTCACAGATGTTGTTTCTGCTATTGCAGCCGTTACGTTATGACCTAGCGCTACAGCTCCTGCTGCAGTTGCGTTAGATTCGTTACCGATTGCCATTGAGTCTAGTGCACTTGCATCGTTGTTAGTACCTATTGCGATTGAACCAGTTCTAAAACCACCAGCAGATGCTGTAGCACTTTCACCGATTGCAATACCCCAGCCACCTACAGAGGCATCTGCGTCTTTACCTATAGCAACAGCAGTACCGTTAGCTACAGCACCATGACCCATTGCAATATCAAAATTATTTTTAGACCATGCACTAGAACCAATCGCTATTGATGAACTAGTACCTTCAGCTTTACTATCTTTACCTATGGCAATTCCACCATCTTCATTTACACCAGAATTTGCTTTTGCATTAATACCTAGTGCAATACCACCTTTTGTGTCAGCAAAGTTATAGTCTACCACTTTATCTACTGTAGCGCCAACACCGATTG